>JBDKLK010000054.1:0-8299 GCA_039795655.1 Actinomycetota bacterium | reverse complement strand
CAGTTAGCGTATTTAGTGACTCAACAAAGGTGAAAGTTTCCTAGATTCCCTTCACTCTCATAGCGAAAAATCCCCCAGATTTATCTGGGGGATTTTTCGCAAATACAATAAGGAAAATATGAAGCACAAATTTAGACCAATATTGGTTCTCGTAAGCTGCCTGATTACCGCTTCATTGATTCCGGCTATGGCTATTTCACCATTTGCAGCGACACCAAAGATTCCAACTATTGTTAGCATCACTGCCCCAAGTCATGATCGCATCGTAGTTAAATACAAAATAGATACTCAAAATTCCAACTCAATCAGAAGTCTTAAATACTCGATAGATGGAAAGAATTGGACACGAGCATTCAAGAGTCCAATCAAAATCACAGGTCTTTCGGCTGAAACCACTTACCGTTTTCAATTGAAACAAACCTCAAAGGACTGGCGAGTTAAAATCGCCACGAAACGAATCACCACACCTGCGCAACCTGAGTCCGAAATCATTCCTGCTTTGACTGGGTTCACGGTTGGAAAGATGATTTGGTCTGACGAATTTAATTCTGGCGAAACCATTAATGCTGACTCTTGGAACGCTCGATATTGCGGTCACTCTGCGGCAAATGGCGGAGGAACTTGTCACAACAATGAATCTCAGTATTACATTCCTGAGGCAATCACAATTGAAAATGGCAAGGCAGTAATCACAACTATCAGAGTTTTTGCTGCTCCACCTTCACCTGCAACTTGCCTGGGTGCAAACTGCGGATACACCAGCGGACGTTTTGATACTCAAGGCAAAGTTTCCTTCCAATACGGATATATCGAAACAAAAATGAAAATGCCTGAAGGTCAAGGAAACTGGCCAGCTTTCTGGATGCTAGGTACCGACATCACGAGTGTTGGTTGGCCTAAGTCTGGTGAGATGGATATCGCTGAACAAGGTGGACATCAACCATGGCGAAACTCTGCAGCTCTGCATTATTCATTGAACGCTGGAGGTGCGCATGCTTATGAGTATGGTGAAGTTTCTAAAGGTTATAACTTCTACTCGGACTACCACACCTTCGGATTGGGTTGGACTCCAGACCAGATGACTGTGTATGTTGATCGAGTGGCTTTTTGGACAGTCACTAAAGACACAATCGACAGCATCTATTGGCCTGGTAATAAGCCATACTTCTTGATTTACGACAATGCAATTGGACCAATTGGAGGCGGTTTTGGTGGACTCTGGGGAGACTGGAGTGAATCAAAAACGTACATTGATTATGTTCGCGTTTACAAACTAGACGGTCATGGAGCTGTGATTAAGTAATTGCTACTTTTTCTCTTGCCTATCTATCTCGCGACGGCCAGGATTAAAAGTATTAATGATGTGATCATCGGGATAACCGATTGAAATCGCAGTGATAAATTTGTAACCGTCTGGAATATCGAATTCTTTGCGCACCGGTTCGGCCCACGTTGCGATAGCACCTTGAGCGCAAGTGCCTAATCCGTTTGCAAGTGCGGAAAGCATCAAAGTTTGTTCCATCAAACCAGCGTCTTGAGCTGCGAATTGTTTTAGTCCGTGATGAACAAAAACAAAAATGACCGTAGGTGCGCCGAAGAACTCGAAATTTCGCCGCCACTGGGCATCGCGTGCTTTTCGGTCTTTGCGATCAATACCTAGAAGTGAATAAAGCTCGTGCCCAGTTTTGCGCCGAAACGGAGTTAGAACTTCGGGATACGGCAGGGTGGTTCGGTAATCCCAAGAAGGTTTACCTTTTCCTGTTAAGTACATTTTGATGATTTCCCACTTGTTTCCTGACTGAGCAGGGACAGAATCATCGAATAGTTGCAGGTATTCCTCTGAAAGGCGTTTGGTTAAATCACCACTAGCAATTGCCAAGAAATACGGCTGGGTGTTTGTCCAACTCGGTGCCCATTTGGCGTCACTCAAAACCCGCTGCAATACCTCATCAGGGATTGGATCTGCCTTGAAACTGCGGACGCTTCTACGCGAACGAACAAGCTCTGAAAATGCATCCGGGTTAATGGAACTAGTCATACAAGAAGCCTAGGCCTAAACAAGTAATTCTTGCTTAAACCTAGGCTTTCTAAGATATTCAACTAGCTCAAAGTTGCGACTATTACCGCTGACCGTGACTTCTTTGAGGCGTTGTTAACTTTCGAAAGTTTTGCCTTGAAAGTTACTTTTGCACCCAGCGAACGCAGGTATGCGATTACAGCCTTTGCGCGAGCTTTTTGCAGCCACTTATTGTGCTTAACCACGGGCGTCGGCAACTCTTTTCCGTTAACTATTGCTTTGTCATGTTGGATAAAGCCTGTTACCACTATCACGGATGTTTTAGTCCGGCCCTTTAAGTACTTCTTATAGAAGACTTTTAGTGCTGCTTTCTGGTTCCAATTCAACAATGCAGTCCAACGATCGAAACCGATATTCATCTTCTTAATAACAGTGGTGTTCGTGCTAATCCAAACTGGATAAAGCACTACATCTTCAGTCCCAAGAATCAAGTGGTCGTCAGTTGCATAGAAGTCACCAGAGCCGTCTGCCTCGGTGCTCCAACCGGTGCACTCAAAACCTGCTCTCAGGAGGTCACAACTTGGAATATTGATTTGGTCAGTTGCGTAATCAGAAATTGAGTCTGGTGCAACACCTGAGTCTGCATCTGTGCTTTCAAAAGACACAGTGAACTGATCATCTTCTTCCCATTGCGCAAACAGAGTCACGTCGCTTGCTGGATGATCAAAAGTATCTTCTGCGTAGTACCAATCACCACTGCCATCTTCTTCAGTATTCCAACCGATGAAGTGGTGTCCGTGCCAAGCCATCGAACCTTGGTCAAGAACTGTGACTTCTTCATCTTCAAGATAGCGGTATGCATCGTCAGGAACAGTTCCTTCGTCAGCTCCATTCTCGTCATAGATCACTGAGTATTTGTCGTCCTGAGACCATTGACCATAAAGGTTTAGGTTTTCGGTTCCTACTGTGATCAAATCATCTGTGTAGTACCAATCACCACTGCCATCTTCTTCAGTATTCCATCCAATAAATGACCAGCCTGAACGGCTCAAAGTTTGGTGATCCAAGACGGTTGCTTCATCACCTTCGTAGTAGGCAGTTAGGTCGTTTGGAGCATCACCGGTTTCGTTACCGTTTCCGTGATAGGTAATAGTGAACGTGTCATCATGTTCCCAAACAGCATAGAAAGTTAGAGCTTCTGCACCCATTGTGAAAGTGTCACCAGCTTCGTAAAAATCGCCCTCGCCATCAGGATCCGTGTTCCAACCGATAAAGTGAAAATGCTCTTTGTACATGTCGGTGTTGTCTGGCAACTGGAATTGATCCATTTGCATATGAGTGGCACCTAGTGGTGGAGTTCCACCATCAGCACCATTAGCATCGTAATCAACCATGTGCGGAACAAGTGAGAACCATTCTGCATAAAGAATGAGATCGTTATCTGGCATCTCAATTACTTCGCTGGCGTCGTAATGAACGCCTGTTCCGTCAGCTTTTGTGTTCCAACCAGTGAACAGAGCATCTGTTAACTGCAAACCACTCTGCGGTTTCAATGTTACGTCGTAGCCGATGGCGTGAGGGTTATCGGAATCAATAGGTGCTGAACCTGTGGTTGCGCCATTAGCCATATAAATGATGTCTGGATCAGAAGGTTTGAGGATGTTTATCCAGCGAATCTTTTGTGGGGCATCGCTGTATGTTTCATCGCCCTCTTGATTTGCTGCTACAACACATACACCTTCAGCGGTAGCGCTCAGAATATTTCCATCAAGGTGGCAAGGACCGGAAATCCATTTGAAAGTTACCGGCAGCTCTGAAGTCGCGGTAGCTTCAAGGAAACGTACCTTGTTCACAGCAAAATCATCTGGCTGGTTAAATGTGATTGATTGTTCAGTTAAGCAATCAGCCTGACCGTAATCTTGGATGTACCAGTGCTTATCATCGACAAGATGCGCACGCGCATCAGCAGCTGAACATAAGTAATTTACAGATGCATGCAAACTTCGATTGTCGTGGACGTTTGTGTCAGCAAAATTGTTTAGCAATCTCGAGTAATGTGCTTTAGAAGTGGCAGAACCCCAAAGCATGTTGTCAAAATAGTAAGCCTGAGTTAGGTCCCAGCCACTCAAATCTTGATTGAACTCATATGCATCTCGAACGAACCAGTGGAACTCTCGAGCATTATGCGTATCCCAGAGAAAAATAGGCTGGTTGAATTCCCATGCATTGTTAAACATGTTGTTGAAGTAAACACCGCCAGTTACATCCCAATTCTCAATCGGTTGGTTGAATTTGATGGCATAGTTGAACATGCTTGAGAAGTTGTAAATAGTTGAAACATCCCAATTACTAATGTCACTGTTAAAGCTAGTTGCGGCATAAAACATTCCATCAGTGTTGGACACACCATTCAAATCCCAAGTACTGATGTCGCCGTTGAAGTCAGCAGCACCAGCAAACATCCAGTGCATTAACTGAGCTGACGCTGTGTTCCATTGATCTAGATCCTGATTGAACTCGAGCGCATTCCTAAACATTTCGTGGAAGTAATAGACGTTACTTACATTCCAATTGTTTAGCGGTTGGTTGAATTTATAAGCACTCGAAAACATCGAATGCATCTGCTCGGCACTGGAGGTATCCCAAGAGTTCAGGGGTTGGTTGAATACTTGAGCATCAGTGAACATTGCTCCGAAATAGTGGCCACTTGATACGTCCCAACTGTTTAGAGGTTGGTTGTATTTCACCGCAGATTGGAACATTGCCGAGAAGTTAACTCCGCTAGAAGTATCCCAATTTGAAATATCACCATTGAACTCGCGTGCAACGTAAAACATTGAAGAAAATTCAGTGACTTTGCCTGTGTCCCATGTATTTAGATCTTGATCAAATACCCAAGTTTCTGCGAACGTGCCATTCATACTTACTACATTTGATGTATTCCAATGGCCTGCGCTTGAAACTATAGGCTGATTAAATGCATAAGCGTTCCGGAACATATTATTGATGTAAAGCAGTGAAGGAGTATCCCAAGATGAAATATCCTGGTTGAATGCGTGAGCGCTATTGAACATGTCGCTCATGTTGGTAACATTTACAGGATTCCATCCACCAACTGTGTTTACGATTGGTGAGTTGAATTCCAAAGTGCCACTGAACATTCCTTGGATTTCTTGAAGCGAAGCTGTGTCCCAGCTAGAAATGCTCTGGTTAAATTTCGCCGCATTTGCAAACATAGCACCTGCGTACACCAAATTTGAGACGTTCCAGCCACCTGGAGTTGCATTTTGAACTAATGGCTTGTTGAAGTTGTCTGTATTTGCAAACATCGCCCACATGTTTATTGCAGATGATGTATCCCAGCTACCAATGGGCTGATTAAAAGCACTTGCAACATTGAACATTTCATTCATGTATTGAGCGCTTGAAACGTCCCAACCTGAGATATCCTGGTTGAAATCCCAGGCGCTGTGGAACATCCCGGTGAAATAGATACCAGCGGATACGTCCCAGTCACCTATGTCTTGATTGAAATGCGAAGCATGGAACATCCAGCTGAAGTTCGTTGCTAATGGCATACGCCAGGAATTCAAGTCGCCCTGGAAAACAGCTGAATATTGGAACATTGATTCCAATGTCTGTGCACTTGCCAAATTCCAGGTGGAGATATCGCCATTAAATGCCTGGGAATAACTAAACATGTGTTGGAAATTTGTAACAGAAGAAACATCCCAAAGATTCAGTGTCTGATTAAATGCTGCGGAACCGTTAAACATGGCATACATGTTCTCAACGCTTGAAACATCCCAAAGATTTAGAGGCTGGTTAAACGATGTAGTAGCTTGGAACATTTCATTCATGTACATCACTTTGGACGTATTCCAAGAGCTGATGTTTTGATTGAACGCATTGGTTCCTCTGAACATTGCATTCATATTGGTCACATTTGAGGTATTCCAATTGTTCAATGGCTGATCAAAAGAGTCAGCCCCTTCAAACATTCTTCCCATCTCAACAGCATTGCTTACATTCCAGCTGTTTAGGGGCTGGTTGAATGAATTAGCGTCTGCAAACATATAAGTGAAATTGTTGGCAGATGAAACATTCCAGCTATCTAGATTCTGATTAAAGACATTCGCATAATGAAACATATGCTCAAAAGTCAGGGCACTTGTTGGCGTCCAAGAACTGATATCGGAATTGAAATACTGATCATTGTAAAACATCGCAAAAAAGTCAGTTACATTTGAAACGTTCCAACCCGAAAGATCAAAAGCTACTTGGGATTGATTCTCCTGAAAAGTTCCGCGCATCGACGTAACATTTGTGGTGTTCCAATACTGAACATTGGTGCCCATTCCATTACTAGCGTAAAACGCGTAATCCAATCTAGTCACCGTAGATGGAAGTACAGATGGAACTTGAGTTAGTCGACTACCCCCTCTAAAAGCGCCGGCCAAAGAAGTAAGCCCAAGGTCACCAAACGAATCAACTGAGATCAAGTTGTGGGTGCCGTGGAACCAATCTGTGTAATTGCCAAACTGATCTAATGTTCCCGTGATAGTAACTTGGTAATCGCCACCCGATGAATACATGTGATGTAGAGCTGTTTGATTTGTTACCGTATCAGTAGCACCACCATCTCCCCAATCAACCACCACATTCACATTGCCAAACAACGGAAGCCATACTTGGTGATCATCGGCTGGGAAGTTGTAATTCAGAACCATTGGTGCACCAGTTGCGCGTGCGGGAGCTGCAGTTATAAATGGTGATGCAAGCAGAGCTAGCGCTAGAAGTGATGCAATTTTGCGACGATTAAACCAAGATTTCATTAGGAACTTTCTGGCAATTGCGAGTGGCTGTCCCCTCTCGCGAATTGGCGGATTTTAGGGACAAATCACTCACATTCCTAGAGCAAAATTCACAATGAACAAATGTGATTCACCAAGAAGTTAAAAGACTAGTTTGTTAACTAATTACTCACAAAGTGATTTTGATTTTTAGAAGAGTAGTCCACTTTGCAACGCTTTCTAGATTTAACAAAAGTTAATCAATAGAAAGTCTGAGGAGCTTGATTCGCGATATTTCGAATTGTTGCAATATCCCAACTCTGATCTAAATCCTGCGCAACGATAAATAGTTCGGCTGCTTTGTAGGTGCGTTCACCTAATGGTTCACCAGTAATTTTGAAATGAACAGGAACTTCATACCTAAAAATATCCTGCATTGATTTGCGAATTCGATCTTGCTCACTCAAAGTTAGAGGTTCTCGTACCTGTGCAAGAAAAGCAACTGAATCTTCAAACTTAACAACCATATAATCCATAATCGTGCGAATCAACATAAAGTCTGCGCCAAACAAAGTAACTAGTTTTTGTTTTCCATCGGGACCGTTTGTGATTGTGCGCAAACGACCATGAACCTCTTCAATTACTGGCCAAGTTATTCCGGCGTCACAAGGTTCACCCCATTGCGCAACATCGCCTTGTTCATATCGGAATAATGGATTTGCAAATGTATGTAAGCCAGTGACAACTACTCGACCAGGAACTCCAACCGGACACGGCTCATTATTTTCGTCGAGAATCTCAACAAAAACACTTGGTGAAACCACATGCAGGTGTTCGTGGAATGGACACTGAAGGGCGATGTAACCAAATTCTACTGTCGAATATCTATCAACGATTTTCGCACCAAAAACTTCCCTCGCGAGCTCTCGCAATGAAGTATCAACTCTGTCTGCCAAAGTGAGAATCTGTTCTATTTGATAAATCTCGCGCGGGTTTCGTAACTGTTCATGAATTGCGAGGCGTAGCGAAACTGGGTTAGTCAAAAGGTAGTTTGGTTTGTATTTTGCAATTGCATCCAACAATTCTTCTGGGGTTGCATCCACGGATGATCTTTGGAATGCAAACTCTTTTACATCAACGTATGAGTATGGTGGGCCAACCGAAACATGGTCTGCATCTTTAACGCCAAGTCTAAATGCGCCAAAGACCGCCTCACTGACTCGGTTGTGCCACTTCCATTCAAGTAGAGCAATTGCATCTAACTCTTTAAAGTAAGTCGGAATATGTTTGATTAGTTGGATTGGCTTAGAAGTTGAACCAGAAGTTTTTTGAAGCGCATAATCCTCACGATTGCTGTTTGGCAACAAAGCTTGCATCTCAAGTGAATTGTGTTGAACATCTTCACGGGTAATTAGTGGCAGAGAGCGAATCGCATTTTCTAGTGAACTTGTGTCTATTTCAACGCCGTTGAGTTTTTCACTCCACCATG
>JBDKLK010000053.1:0-8544 GCA_039795655.1 Actinomycetota bacterium | reverse complement strand
TAGAAACTACTTGGAAACAGGGAGCGCCCACAAACTTCCGCCAATCGTTGAGCCTGAAAGCCAAAAAGAAGAACAACGTACAGTCGTTATCGACATACAGGAACCAGATTTCGAAGAGAACTTTCCCGTTCATGAAACATTGATTATTCGTAAGCCAAGAAAATTCAAAAAACTAGTTACTACCTTGGTGCTACTTGGCGCTCTGGCTATTGGCTGGGTTTTTTATTCCGGCACACAAACCAAAGTTCCCCAACTCGTCGGCCTAACTCAAACTCAAGCGATGGAGTCAATTTCAAATGCCGAACTGAGCTTGGAAATCAAGGAAGTTTTTAGCGAAGTAGTTCCACTTGGGGTTGTGATTTCTGCTGACCCTGCAAGTGGCAATGGAGTTTCTAAAAATACCGTGGTCACGATTGTTATATCCAAAGGTCCGGAATATTTCACAGTTCCAAACCTGCAAAACATGACCGTTAAGGAAGCGGAATCCGCACTTATTGATGCTGGACTAAAACTTGGCACCACTACTTTTGCGTTCTCAGACGATATCAAAAAGAATCATGTCGTCTCAGCAGATCCCGCTATCGGTGAACTTGCAAAGCCAAACTCCCTTGTTTCGGTTGTTATTTCCAAAGGCAAAGCTCCGGTTGCGATTCCGTCAGTAGTTGGCAGCGATGAAGCATCGGCTACAGCTCAATTGAATGGACTTGGATTTAGCAATCTGACAATCGTCAAGGAGTACTCAAACACAGTTGCAACCGGAGTTGTGATTAGCCAAACTCCAGAAGTTGGCCTTGAGGTGTTAACAAAAACTCAAATCACATTGGTGGTTTCAAAAGGGGTAAAACCAGTTAGCGTGCCAAACATAATTGGCATGACCAAAGCCAATGCAATAACAGCTCTAGAAAATTCAAAATTGACTTACAAAATTATCGGTCAAGCCACCTGTAACACAGGGTTTAAGAAAAACACCCGAAAGATTTCTCAACAAAGCGTGTCTGCAGGAAACAAAGTTCCGCCAGGTACTGAAATTGGTTTCTACGTAGATGGAAAGTGCAAAAATCCTTAAAGAACTTTTAGATAAGCGCATCCTCGTGCGTGAGCAACAATTCCTTTAAGTTCGATCCGTTTTTCAATTTTCTGCTTGCATAGTTCCCAATAGAAAAATCGCTAGGCACAACTCTGTGACAAGGTAGAACGAGCGGAACCAGATTTGTTGCGCAAACTGTAGCCACAGCCCGAAAAGCCTTTGGGTTACCTGAAAGACTTGCTAGTCCACCATAGGTTTCAACGCTACCTACTGGGATTTGTCGCATTTGATGAAGCACTTTCCGGCGAAAATCAGAACCTTGATAAGCGACGGATAAATTATTAAATGCATCTAAGTCCCCTGCTTCATAATGGGCAAGTTGATTGTTGAAAGTTTTGGCTTGCCTAGACATACTTACAGAAGGCTTGCCCTTTACCAGCATGTCCAGGGACACAATTGCGCCTTCAATTGATTTTCCTGAACGTGTGAAACCAATTCGATTTTCATCGAGACTAACCCGGATTAATCCAAGAATCTTGGATTCCACAAACCAGGATTGCATTATTTGAAACTAGAGGCGTTAACGTTTTAGCAGCATGTCAGCCACATGGAATGCGAGTTCCAATGACTGTTCACGGTTCAACCGTGGGTCGCAAGCTGTTTCGTAACGGTTCTCGAGATCGATTTCAGAAAGACCTGAAACGCCACCGATGCATTCGGTCACATCATCACCAGTTAGTTCAATGTGCAACCCACCTGGATGTGTTCCCAGAGCTTTGTGCACTTCGAAGAATCCAAAAACTTCGTCAATTACTTCATCGTATTGACGAGTCTTGTAACCATTAGAAGTTTCTTTTGTGTTTCCATGCATTGGATCGCAGCACCAGATGACTGGATGACCAGCTTCTGTCACTGCTTTAACGATTGCGGGCAATGCTTCACGAATCTTTGTGTGACCCATACGAGTAATGAAAGTTAAACGTCCAGGAATCTTATTTGGATTCAACTTGTTCGCTAGTTCTACTGCCAATTCAGGAGTGGTTGTTGGTCCGAGTTTCACACCAATTGGATTTGAGATGCGGGAAGCGAAATCTATGTGTGCACCATCAAGCTGACGAGTACGTTCACCGATCCATACAAAGTGACCTGACACTGCGTATGGCTTGTCTGTGCGCGAATCGATGCGAACCAAAGGCTTTTCGTAATCAAGCACGAGTGCTTCGTGTGAGGCAAAAAATTCAGTGCGACGGAATTCTTCAGGATCTCGACCACATGCATCCATAAATGCAAGTGCGCGATCTATATCTTGAGCAACTCTCTCGTAGTGCGCTCCAACTGGTGACTTGCCGACGAAAGACTGATTCCAGGAATGAACCATTCTTAAATCTGCAAATCCACCTTGGGTAAAGGCGCGAACAAGATTCAAAGTTGAGCATGATGCGTGGTAGGCATCTACTAGTCGCATTGCATTTACAGCGCGAGATTTTTCATTGAAGTCAATGTCATTTATGCCATCGCCTTTGTAAGAAGGAAGTTCTACTCCATCGCGAATCTCGGTTGGCTTCGAACGTGGCTTGAAGTATTGACCAGCAAGGCGACCAACCTTTACAACCGGCATGCTCGCACCGTAGGTAAGTACTACTGCCATCTGCAAAACGGTTTGCAGGCGGGCTTTGATTGAATCAGCTGTATTAGCAACAAAAGTTTCTGCGCAGTCGCCACCCATAAGGAGGAAACTCTCTCCTGCCGCAACTGAAGCAAGCCGTTCGGTCAATATGTCGCATTCACCAGCAAAAACGAGTGGCGGCATTGAGGCAAGCTTGGCTTTTGCGGCGGCTAGCACTTCAGCATCTGGCCATTCAGGTTGTTGAGCGGCGGCTAGGTCAGGCCAATTAAGAGCAGAGTTCATAGGCGAAGACTACCCGTGGGCAAATACCCCTTGAACTTGAGCAGATTTTCGAGTGATTACCTTTCGGCTATTGATTATCGCTTGAAAGGCACATCATGGCTGAAATTCGTAAAGTCGCATTGTTAACCGCAGGTGGACTCGCTCCTTGCTTGTCCTCGGCCGTTGGTGGATTGATAGAGCGTTACACCGAAATTGCCCCAGATGTTGAGATCATCGCCTACCGCGGCGGATATGCCGGCCTCTTGAAGGGTGACAGCATCGTTATCACTCCTGAAGTTCGCGCGAAGGCACATTTGCTACACGGATTTGGTGGTAGCCCTATCAACAACAGTCGTGTAAAACTTACAAATATCGCTGACTGTGTAAAGCGCGGCCTAGTAAAAGAAGGCGAAGACCCACAACGAGTTGCCGCTGACCAGCTGGTCAAAGATGGTGTTGATGTTTTGCACACAATCGGTGGAGATGACACAAACACAGCTGCTGCAGATCTCGCAGCATTTCTTGCAACCAACAATTACGGCCTAACTGTTGTTGGACTTCCTAAAACTATCGACAACGACATTGTTCCGATTGCTCAAAGCCTTGGTGCTTGGACTGCTGCAGAGCAAGGTGCGGTGTTTTTCACAAACGTTGTATCTGAACATTCTTCAAACCCACGTATGTTGGTTATCCATGAAGTAATGGGCCGTCACTGCGGTTGGTTGACTGCAGCTACAGCACAGTCATACCGAAACATGCTTGATGAGCGCGAATGGCTAGATGGAATTGGAGTTCCACGTAGTCGTCGCGACATACACGCGATTTACTTGCCAGAACTTCATATCGATTTGAATGCAGAAGCTGCCCGTCTTGGCAAAATCATGGATGAACAAGGTAACGTAAACATCTTCTTGTCCGAAGGTGCTGGCGTTGATGCAATCGTTGCTCAAATGCAAGAACGCGGTGAAGAAGTTCCACGCGATGCGTTTGGTCACGTAAAAATCGATTTGATTAATCCGGGTGCTTGGTTTGGTAAGCAATTTGGTCCAATGATTGGTGCTGAAAAAGTATTGGTTCAAAAGAGTGGCTACTTCGCTCGTTCAGCAGCCGCAAATCAAGCAGACCTTAATTTGATCAAGGAATGTGTTGATGTTGCAGTTGATTCTGCACTTGCCAAGAACCCAGGTCTTGTAGGTCACGATGAAGAACGCGGAAACGAATTGCGCGCGATTGAGTTTGATCGCATCAAGGGTGGCAAAGCTTTCAACACCGACCAGAAATGGTTTGATGAATTACTAGCAGGAATTAATCAGCCTAAAGGTGCGGTCGTACACCACTAACTAGTTCTCTTCTGCGTCAGCGGCGATTTCTGCATCTGTCGCATCAGATTCTGGATTAGCCAAGATTTCTTTTGCCTTTGTGGCATAAATATCTACGTATTCCTGTCCACCAAGTTGCTTTAAGGCATCCATAACCAAGTTTGTCGCTTCACGAAGCGCAACTGGATCTTTTTGTCTACCTGCGAAACGGCTCATATCGATAGGCTCACCAATCGCCACTCCAACTCGCAAAATGTTTGGAAGCACCTGACCGATTGGCTGGATTTCATATGTTCCAATCATCGCAACAGGGATTACTGGAACTCCTGCTTCAATCGCGATGCGCGCCATTCCTGTCCGACCTCGATAAAGCCGGCCATCTGGCGAACGGGTTCCTTCAGGATAGATTCCAAGCAATTCACCAGACTGCAAAATCTTGATTGCTGTGTTTACTGCAGCTTCTGATGCGCGGCCACCACTTCTATCGATTGGTACTTGGCCTGCTCCTTCAAAAAACTTTTTGGTTAGCCAGCCCTTTAGTCCACGACCGGTGAAATACTCACTCTTGGCAAGAAATGTAATTCTTCGCGGAACTGCAAGAGGTAAGAAGATTGAGTCAGAAAAAGACATATGGTTGGAAGCCAAAATTGCTGCTCCAGTTTTGGGCAAATTCTTTTTTCCAGTAACTTTTGGACGATACAGCAAGGTCAAAATCGGCCCGAGAATAATTCTTTTTAGAAACCAATAAAGCATTTCTTATTCTCCTCTTGCTAAATCTGCTGCACCAATTAGTCCAGCATCATTTCCCATTTGCGCCAAAGCAATCTTTGCCAGAGGGCGATACAACCGAGCTGTTAGTAATTTGCCGAAAGTCTCTTCACAAGCTGGCATGAAAAATTTCGAACTAACTGAAACTCCACCACCAATTACGAAAATTTCTGGGTCAAGAAGCGCCGCAAGTGAAGCCATTCCTCGACCGAGCGCTGCACCAAGTTCAGCAAATGCAGACAATGCCACCGGGCAACCCGATTCAGCTGCTTGAGAAATATGGACACCTTCGACACCTTCAGGTGTGCGATCTCCAAAACTCAAAAGAATTTCTGCGGCGTCGCGGTTTTCTTGCGCAAGTTTGCGTGCAGTTCGAAGCAAAGCAGAACCACTTGCATACTGTTCCCAGCACCCAGACAGACCACAGCCACAACTCAAACCATCCGCAACCAAATTCATATGGCCAACTTCCGCAGCAACACCGTATGACCCGCGAATAAGCTTTCCGTTCAAAACTAGTCCGCCACCAAGTCCAGTACCAACTGTCAGCATCACGGCATTCTTTGCACCTTTTGCTGTGCCATATTTATATTCAGCCCAAGCTGCAGCATTTGCATCGTTTTCGATAACAACGTTTAAGCCGGTGATTGTTTCGAGTTCAGTTTTCAGTTTTACATTTCTCATTGGCAAATTTGCTGTGAACAAGACTTCGGTACGATCTGCATCCACAAAGCCTGGCGCAGCAACGCAAACATCTTTGACGCTATGTTTGTCTGCCAACTTCTTAATAGTTACAGCAAGTTCATTAACCACACTTGCTGTGGTGTCTTTTGGGGTTGGCGATGTAATTTGGTCGACAACTTGGCCTGTTTCATTAACCACACCTGCAGCAATCTTGGTGCCACCAAGGTCTACGCCTATTGCCAAACTCATACCACTACCGCTTCATCATCGATTTAATAACAGCTGAAACTACCGACTCAGTCAAGGTGTCCAAAGCATTTGGAAATAATTCCTTTAGTTTCTCTCCGCTGCTCGTCACCCCTTTCATCGCTGATTCAGCCAAATCTGCCAAATTTTCGTCATGCTCTCTAAGTGCTTTTACACCTACGCAAAGTGGACAAACGCCACAGGTTTCAATGTCGTGAGTTGAGGTTTGCTCTTCACCATTAAGTGGTTTTGAAATCACATCTAGGAAAGCTGAAAGCAAACTCAATCCAGAGTTAATCGCTGCGGTTTGCGCCCCAGCACTCATTCCGAAGAAATTATCTCCATCTTTTTTCTGCTCAGAAGTAGTGTTAGTTTCGTTTTCCACTTTTGGAGATTCTGATTTAGGGATCTCAAATTTTGGGGAATCTGAACTCGGAGGACCGGAAGATACCCACCAAGGTTTTTGTTGATCTGGTTTTTCCTGGTTGGACTCGGTCATTTTGCAAAATCCTTTAGGCCTTGAAGAGCCGCGGTGACAATCGTTTTTTCACCCGCGGTTTTGATAAAACCTGGTAAAGGTAAACTTATTTCTGCAGCAAGTTCATAAGTTACCTCGCAACCAGAGTCGTTAGGTTTAACTTCGTAAGAACCATTTAGCTCAGTAATCACATTGCCTTTAGCAAGCACCCAATCCACACGAAGGTCTTGCCATTTGTAATCAAGCTCGACTTCATCCGAAATGGGTCCGCCTTCAATTTTGAATGAAACTTTCAGCGGAAGACCTTCAGTGTTGCGCTCAAGTATCGAAACGTTTGAGAGGCCGCTGGTCCATTTTGGGTAATTTTCTACATCACGAATTATGGCCATCACTTCTTGCGCTGGCATTTCTATAGATATTGAACTCACTGTGCTTGCCACAAGCCGAAATCTATTCGTTTAGCAGCTTTTACTACTAGCGGGTAGTTAATCTCCCACCCAAACAAGTGGCTCGAATGCCGCCTCACAGTTATTTTTGGCTCAGCAATCCATTACTGAACCTTCACGGGAGAGAAAATGCAGCAGTACTCAGAGCCAGCTCTAGCACCAGCAGTTATTTCAGGCAGCCTGACCGACGCACTCATATCCCACGAACACACCCAACCAGACACCGTTGCCATCATTCGTCGAGATGGCGACCACGTAATTGAGATTACTTCTAAAGAGTTTCACAAAATGGTCCGCAATGCAGCAAAAGGAATCTTGGCTGCAGGCATTGCACCAGGAGATCGCATTGCTTTGATGAGTCGGACTCGTTTCGAATGGACGTTGTTGGATTACGCAATTTGGTATGCAGGGTGCATCACTGTTCCAATTTACGAAACTTCAAGCGCAGAACAAGTTCAATGGATGCTACAAGACTCAGGTGCCGTAGCAGTCTTTGTTGAGACAAACAAGCATCTTGAAATCGTTCACTCGATTAGAACTTCATTACCAGACCTCGTGCACATTTGGAATCTTGAAGATAAAGGTATCGAACATCTGAATCAGGGTGGCGAACATATTCCAGATTTCGAACTAGATACTCGCCGCTCTCAAGTGACTCCTTCTCATACCGCAACAATTATTTACACATCTGGTACAACAGGAAGACCAAAGGGTTGCGTGTTAACCCACGGCAACTTTATGTTCCTCGTTCGTAACGTAATTTTGGCGGTTCCAGAAATCTTTAGTAACAGCAAAACCTCTACTCTGTTATTCCTCCCACTTGCTCACGTTTTTGGTCGAATTATCGAAATTGCAATGGTCGAGTCGGGCCTCAAAGTTTCTTTTGCTCCGGATATCACAAATTTAGTTGGCGATCTACAGAAATTCACCCCGAACTTCTTGCTAGCTGTGCCGCGAGTTTTTGAAAAAGTTTTCAATAGCGCGCAACAAAAGGCAGCAAGCGAAGGAAAAGAGAAAATTTTTAATGCAGCCGCCGGTGTGGCTATTGCCTACTCCCAGGCGCAAAGTGCTGGATCAATTCCAGTTTCACTTCGCGTAAAACACGGTGTATTCGATGCACTCGTTTACAAGAAACTTCGGGCTGTTATGGGCGGCCAGGTTGAGTGGTCCGTATCTGGCGGCGCGGCGCTCGGCGCCCGACTTGGACATTTCTTTCGTGGAATTGGCTTAACAATTTTGGAAGGTTACGGTCTATCTGAAACTTCGTCCGCTTCAACAGTTAATCGCCCAACAATGTTGCGCGTAGGTTCTGTCGGTCGAGCTATTCCAGGTGTAACTCTTGGAATCGGAAACGACGGTGAAATCCTTGTCAAAGGACCACACATTTTTCAAGGATATTGGAATAACGCAGCGGCAACCGCTGAAGCTATCGACGTAAACGGATGGTTCCACACTGGCGACATTGGTCATATCGATGATGAGGGTTATCTATTTATCACTGGTCGCAAGAAAGAATTGATTGTTACAGCCGGCGGTAAAAATGTTGCGCCAGCAGTGATCGAAGACCGCTTGCGTTCTAACTGGCTGGTTTCACAATGCATGGTGGTTGGCGACAACAAACCATTTATTGGATGCTTGATTACCCTTGATTCGGATGCAGTCAAGAGCTGGATTAAGCGCCAAAATCT
>JBDKLK010000052.1:0-8609 GCA_039795655.1 Actinomycetota bacterium | reverse complement strand
AATCTCTATCACAAGGAGTTCGCGGTGTACGCGATTGTTCGTGCTGGCGGTCGCCAGGAAAAAGTCGCCGTTGGCGATGTAATTGAGCTTGACCGCGTTGCTGGTCAAGTTGGTGATTCTGTTTCACTAAAAGTTTTGCTTTTGGTTGAAGATGGAAAAGTAACCACCGATGCAGCAACCTTAGCTAACGCAACCGTCACTGGTGAACTTGTTGATCACCACCGCGGACCAAAGATCGACATTCTTCGTTACAAGAACAAGACTGGTTACCGTCGTCGTCAAGGTCACCGTTCAGAATTGTCAACCCTAAAGATCACAAAGATCTCACAAGGAAAGTAGTTAGCCATGGCACATAAGAAAGGTGCGTCCAGCACTCGCAACGGTCGTGACTCAAATGCACAACGTCTAGGCGTTAAGCGTTTCGGTGGCCAACTAGTAAACGCAGGCGAAATCATCGTTCGTCAACGCGGAACACATTTCCACCCAGGTGCAAATGTTGGTCGCGGTAAAGATGACACTTTGTTTGCACTTTCTGCAGGAACTGTTGAATTCGGTAGCCACCGTGGCCGTCGCGTTGTCAACATTCTTCCGGGTCTTTAAATAGAGACCTACCAACCTATCTTTAAAGAGGCGGGTCCATTTGGACTCCGCCTCTTTACTTTTCTACTGAAGGAGTAATTCATGGTTACATTTGTTGATCGTGTATCGCTCCATGTTTCTGGAGGCGATGGCGGAAACGGTTGCGCTTCTGTTCATCGCGAGAAATTCAAACCTCTTGGTGGACCAGACGGCGGCAATGGTGGCCGTGGTGGCGATGTAATCATGGTTGTAGATCCACAAGTTACAACTCTTTTGGAATTTCATCATTCACCTCATCGTCGTGCAACAAAAGGTAAACCTGGCATGGGTGGCCACAAAGATGGCGCGCATGGTCAAGACATTATTTTGAAAGTTCCAGCTGGAACTGTTGCGTATGACAAAGACGGCACATTAATAACTGACATGGTTGTTCCTGGCGCTGAATACGTAATTGCACACGGTGGTCGCGGAGGACTTGGAAACGCTGCGCTTTCTTCTACCAAACGTCGCGCCCCAGGTTTTGCTTTGCTTGGTGAACCAGGCGATGAACTAGAAATTGTTTTAGAACTAAAAACTGTTGCTGATGTTGGCTTAGTTGGTTTCCCAAGTGCGGGTAAATCCTCATTGATTGCAGCAATCAGTGCAGCTCGACCAAAGATTGCTGATTACCCGTTTACAACTTTGGTGCCGAATCTTGGCGTGGTTCAAATTGGTGACACGGTTATGACAGTGGCTGACGTGCCCGGATTGATTCCAGGCGCAAGCGAAGGAAAAGGTTTGGGTCTTGAATTCCTTCGACACATTGAACGTTGTTCAGTACTTGTGCACGTTCTCGATTGCGCAACACTTGAACCTAATCGCGATCCAGTAACTGACTTGGACATTATCGAAAAAGAACTCAAAGCGTATGGCGGATTAGAAGATCGTCCACGTATGGTGGTTTTGAACAAAGTCGATGTACCTGAAGCCCAAGAACTCGCAGAACTTGTGAAACCAATTTTCGAAGAACGCGGTTATTCAGTATTTGAAGTTTCTGCAGTTTCGCACGCAGGTTTGAAACCTTGGCTGTACGCACTAGCTGAAATTGTGCAGCATGCAAGAGCTTTGGCGGCTGAGCCATTGGTTGAACGAATTGTGATTCGTCCAAAAGCAGTCAACGATTCAGGTTTCAAAATTGAAGTTGATGAAGACAAATACGTCGTTGTCGGAACTCAGCCAGAGCGTTGGGTTCGCCAAACAGATTTCTCTAACGATGAAGCTGTTGGCTATCTTGCGGATCGATTAGCCCGACTCGGTGTTGAGGATGCGTTACTCAAAGTAGGTGCAAACGCAGGTGACACTGTTGTGATTGGCCGCGGAGATCGCGCGGTTGTGTTTGATTTCGAACCTGCAGTCAAAGCCGGTGCGGAATTGATGATGGGTCGACGCGGTACTGATTTACGTTTTGAACCAGGCGCTCGCCGAAAAGGTAAGGATGCTTCCGAAACTGAAATGGAAGAGGCTTACGATTCTGAGTACGTTTGGGTTGGAGATGATGAAGACGATGAGTCGTGATTCAATCAAATCCGCTAAAAGAATTGTCGTAAAAGTAGGTTCTTCATCTTTGACCACTATTGATGGTGGTTTAGATGTAGATCGACTGAATAATTTAGTGGCCGCTATTGCATCACGTACAGATGCTGAAATTGTTTTAGTTTCATCTGGTGCTATTGCTGCAGGGCTCGCACCTTTGGGTCTTGCAAAACGTCCGACCGATTTAGCATCACAACAAGCGGCTGCAAGTGTTGGTCAAAGTAGATTGATGGCAAACTACTCATCAGCTTTTGAAGGTCACAACAAAAAAGTTGGCCAAGTGCTTTTGACAGTCGAAGATATAACTCGACGGATTAATTACAACAATGCCCAGAAAACGTTGCTTCGTTTAATTGAGCTTGGTGTGGTTCCAGTTGTTAATGAAAATGATTCAGTCGGAACAGCGGAAATTCGATTTGGTGACAACGACCGATTGGCGGCTCTTGTTGCGATTTTGATTCAAGCAGATGCACTGGTCTTGCTGTCGGACGTTGAGGGGCTTTTTGCTGGGCATCCAGACACAGGTGCTCCACTAATTCACCAAGTTTTAGATCACAGCGAACTAGATCAGATTGATATCGGCGGCACTGGATCAGCAATTGGTTCTGGCGGAATGATGACGAAAGTTGAAGCTGCGAAAATTGCTTCTGCCGCTGGAATCTCAGTGGTGCTTACAAACGCAACTAATGCAAAAGCTGCTATCAGCGGGGAAGAAGTCGGAACATTATTTGTTGCTGCTAAATCTCGTAAACCTTCTCGCACTCTTTGGCTGGAGCATGCGAGCGCTACACGTGGAGAAATCTCTGTCGATGCTGGCGCAGCAAATGCGTTGTTAAATCGCGGCTCCTCGCTATTGGCTGCTGGCGTGAAAAGCGTTAAGGGCGAGTTTGAAGCTGGCGACGCCGTAGACATCAAAGATGAAAATAACGCAACTATTGCTCGCGGATTAATCGCATTTGCATCTGCTGATATTCCAAAACTTATTGGCAAAAATACGGTTGAAATTACAGAGGCTTTTGGTGAAGAGTTTGCCAAAGAATTGATTCACCGTGATGACTTGGTAGTTTTGAAAGGCTGAAATGTCTGACTTAAAAGAACAAGTGATTGCTGCTGCCTCTGCCAGTCGTGCGGCATCAGTTTCGATGCGTTCACTAGCTCGTGCTCAAAAAGACACAGCGCTTATTGCAATTGCAGATGCGCTTGAAAATAACTGCCCAAAAATAGAAGCAGCAAACAAGCTAGATGTTGAGGCTGCTATTGCCAAAGGAACTGACTCAGCAATCGTCGACCGCTTAACACTCAATGAATCCCGGATTAAAGACATTGCGAATGCTGTTAGAGAAGTTGCTGCTCTCGAGGATCCAGTTGGTTCGGTTATTCGGGAATTCACATTGCCTAACGGTTTGGAAATTAAACAAATCCGCGTTCCTATGGGTGTAGTCGCAATGATTTACGAAGCTCGCCCGAACGTAACCGTGGACGCAGCTGTGCTTGTCTTAAAAAGTGGCAGCGCTGCTTTGTTGCGTGGATCTGCATCTGCATACAACACCAATGTCGTTCTCACAGACATTATGCGGGAAGCGATTGAATCAGTAGGGATTGCAGAAGATGCAATTGTTTTGGTTCCAGGAACAGACCACGAATCGGTGAAATACGTAATGACGGCTCGTGGTCTAGTGGATGTAATCATTCCGCGCGGAGGTGCTGGACTAATCGAGTCGGTCGTTAACGGGTCTACCGTACCTGTAATTGAAACCGGAATTGGTAACTGCCATTTGTTCATTGATGAAAGCGCAGATATTGATAAAGCTTTGGCGATTGCTATTAACGCGAAAACCCAACGCGTATCAGTGTGCAATTCACTTGAGACGATTTTGGTTCACAAAAACATTGCGGATGAATTTCTGCCCAAACTGATGCAAGCATTCAAAGAAAAAGATGTAACGGTTCATGGCACTTCAGAGTTTTCAGCGATTGCGTCAGAAGTTGGCACGAAGTTTTCACCTGTGACAGACAAAGACTGGGGTAGTGAGTATTACTCGCTAGATATCGCAGCGGGAGTCGTGGATTCTTTAGACGAAGCAATCGCGCACATCCAAAAATGGTCTACCGGTCACACAGAAGCCATTGTTACCGAGGAGCAAGCTAATGCTGACAAGTTTGTTCAGGCAATCGACAGCGCTGCAGTGATGGTCAATGCATCCACTCGATTTACAGATGGTGGGGAATTCGGGTTCGGGGCTGAAATCGGAATATCTACTCAAAAACTGCACGCTCGTGGGCCAATGGGCTTGGCAGAAATAACTTCAAGCAAGTTTGTAGTGAAAGGCAACGGCCAAACTCGCAACTAGTTTGCTAGTTTTAGACCTGACTTTCTAAAGATGCGAAAGGTGATGTGATGAACCAAATCTTGGCAGAAACCGCAGAAGCAATGAATGTAATTCCAGGTGAACCATGGATGTATGGGCTTGCAGGTCTTGGCACACTTTTGTTGTTGCTATATATCGTTACCCGTTTTAACCCAAAGCGCTAATGCGAATTGGAATTCTTGGTGGAAGTTTTGATCCACCGCATCTAGGTCATATTGCTATGGCTGAGGCAGCAACCGAATTCCTCAAATTAGACGAAGTGGTTTTTGTGCCAGCTGCGTTGCAGTGGCAAAAATCTCACCATGCTCCAGCAGATGTACGCGCCCATATGACACATCTTGCTATTTCAAATCATCCACGTTGGAAAGTTTCATTCGTTGATCTAGATCGCGGTGGGGAAACTTATTCTTACCAAACTTTGCAAGACTTAAAAACGGTTTATCCAGAAGATGAACTCTTTTTCATTTTAGGTTCGGATTCAGCGAATTCCCTCTCAACTTGGAAGGAAGCTGATAAATTAGCTAGCACCGCGAAGTTTGCAGTAGTAAAACGATTCGGAATTGATGTAGAAGTCCCACAAGGTTTTGATTATCAACAAATCCCAGGCGAGATTCCTAATATTTCTTCGACTCAAATTCGTGATGTTGTCGCTAAATCGAATGAAGTAGAGAAAGACTTAAAGGTTTTTGTACCCCTAGAAGTTGCAAAATATATAAATTCAGTCGGGCTTTACCGTTAATGAACCGCCTCATTCGAACCGTAACTATTTTTGCAGTTGCTTTAATCAGTTTAGCTTCGGTTTACGTTTTTGTTGTAAGACCAAGCGCTGAACCCGTGATTAAGCCATCCAACACGGAACGCACTGTGCTCGTGCAAATCAGGGATGACTCAAAGTTCGGAGTTCTAAATTTCGTAGTCGCGCCAGGATCAGAGAAATGGTTCTATGTTCCAAGTGATTTGTTGCTTGACGATGTTACGGATCCAGTGACGCTTGGCTCAGCGGCAAGTGAATTAGTTCTGCAAAATCCTTTGAATGCGTTAAACGAAATAGCAGGACTTAGAATCACAGATGTCTGGCAGATTGATTACGTCGCATTTGCTTCTTTAGTTGAGGCTGCTGATGGAGTGGAAATAGCGGAAACGCGAAAAACTCTGCGTGGTTTCGAAGCAGTTGCTTATATTTTTGAAGCTACATCGAATTCTCAAATTCAATTGGAAAGATTCAAAGAGGTTTGGCCGCAAATCGTGCGTTCATTTGGAACCAGAGATTTGCCTAACGTCCTGACTTCTATTGGTTCTTCATCTCGAAGCACAATCGAGCAGACCGATTTCGTTGGCTACTTAAAAATGATGAACCGAAATTTGAAGAACTTTAAATTCATAAGAATCTCACTAAATGACTTAAATCAACTGCCAGTAGGCGCGCGAACTCGGTTAATTGAAGCAGGAGTTCGTGAGAGACTAGCCCCCTGAAAGGATGGATTGTGGCTCCCTCAACCCAGGCCCTTGATTGGGCATACCGCGCCGCTTGGGCAGCGCAGGACAAACTTGCAACCGATATCAAACTTATTGACGTAAGTGATCGTCTTGGTCTGACAGATATT
The DNA here is from genome assembly GCA_039795655.1 of Actinomycetota bacterium. GTDB lineage: Bacteria > Actinomycetota > Actinomycetes > S36-B12 > UBA5976 > JAFMIT01. The sequence continues at coordinate 2,485 of JBDKLK010000052.1, read as the reverse complement.
TTCGTTTTGGCGACGGCAAACAACGACCGTCAGGTGCGTGCTGTTACAGATGCGGTTGAAGCTGCCCTAGACAAAATCGATGTTGATCCATTGCGCCGAGAAGGCGAACAATCTGGTCGCTGGATTTTGTTGGATTACAACGACATTGTGGTTCACATTCAAAATACTGAAGAACGTAGTTTTTATGATCTTGAACGACTTTGGAAAGATTGTCCAGAGCTTGATCTGCCAGCTAATCCAAATGACACCGGAGAAATTGCAGGAGTAAACGCGTGAGCTTGAAACGCATCGTTCTTTGGCGACATGGCCGCACTGAATGGAATGCACAGCAGCGCTGGCAAGGTCAAAGTGATATCCCGCTAGACATCATCGGTAAAGCGCAAGCAGAAGCTGCTGCCGAAAAACTTGCACGTATGCAACCCTCAATGATCATCGCAAGTGATTTGAGCAGAGCTGCATCAACTGCACAATATCTTTCACATGTGACTGGTCTAGATGTGATGTTGGATAAAAGATTGCGTGAAACAAATGGTGGAATCTGGGAAGGTTTGACCTATTCCGAAATCGAAGAGCAACATGGCGAATCTTTGCGGAGTTGGCAAACAGACATATCAGTTCCGGCAGGCGTTAATGGTGAAACCCGTGACACTGTTGCAAGCCGTGTGGTTGAAGCTATTTCTGAGCATGGAAAATCTGTCGACGGCACTTTGATTGTTGCAACCCATGGAGGTAGCGCCCGCTCTGCCACTGTTGAACTTCTCGGAATCTCAATGCAGCACCACAATGTCTTCAAAGTTCTGTCTAATGCTGGATGGGTGGTCTTTGATCGAGATGAATCCCATAACACCTGGCGAATCTCGGACTACAACGTCACAGCTATGCCGCCTATGCGCGAGGTGCACCTCTAGACCTGCGACTTAAGTCCAAGGCGCGAGAGCGTCTGGGGTAGTCTTCGCACGCAATTTGGGGCTGTGGCGCAGCTGGTAGCGCACCTGCATGGCATGCAGGGGGTCAGGGGTTCAAATCCCCTCAGCTCCACTTAATTCAAGTCGAGTTCAGAACGAGGTTGCAGTGTCCGTCCAAGACGATTCACAGGTCTACGACCCTGAGGTAATTCAGCAGCGCTGGTTGCCAGTCTGGGATGAGATTGCGCCATTTCGTTCAGGTCTCAAAGATGACAATCGCCCAAAGAAATACATCTTGGATATGTTTCCTTATCCGTCTGGCGACCTCCACATGGGTCACGCTGAGGCTTACGCCCTTGGCGATGTAATTGCCCGCTACTGGGTTCAAAAAGGTTTCAACGTTATGCATCCAATCGGTTGGGATGCATTCGGTTTGCCAGCCGAGAACGCTGCAATCAAACGCGGGGAAGATCCTCGTCGGTGGACTTACGAAAACATCGCGACCCAAAAAGCATCAATGCGTCGATACGCATGCTCTTTCGATTGGGACCGTGTACTGAATACCTGCGATCCTGAATATTACAAGTGGAACCAATGGTTCTTTTTGGAAATGTACAAACGCAATCTCGCATACCGCAAAGATTCTGCAGTCAACTGGTGTACTTCTTGCCAAACAGTTTTGGCTAACGAACAAGTGGTACAAGGTTTATGTGAACGTTGTGATTCTGTCGTCACCAAAAAGAAATTAACTCAGTGGTACTTGAAGATCACTGATTACGCAGATCGCCTGCTTGACGATATGAAACAACTTGAAGGTCAATGGCCTGACAAAGTTTTGTTGATGCAACGAAACTGGATTGGTCGTTCAAATGGCGCCGAAGTTGATTTTGAGATTGAAGGTGCAAATCGCAAGGTAACCGTCTACACAACTAGACCAGACACTTTGTATGGTGCAACTTTCTTCGTTGTTGCTGTCGATTCAGAATTAGCAGCATCGCTTGCCGCTGGCACTGAAGTTGAAGATGAGTTCACTGGGTATCTAGAAGAAGTTAAGAAGTCCTCTGATATCGAACGCCTTGCAACTGATCGCCCAAAGACTGGTGTGTTCTTGGGTCGCTATGCGATTAATCCAGTTAATGGAGAGAAGCTTCCAATCTACGCGAGTGATTATGTGCTTGCAGATTATGGAACCGGTGCGATTATGGCGGTTCCGGCTCACGACCAACGCGACTTAGATTTTGCAAAAGCTTTTAAACTTCCAGTGCGCGTAGTTGTGGAATCAGATTCTGATCCAATCGAAACCGGAATCGCAACTGGCGACGATGGATTGCATGTTAATTCTGAAAATCTAGATGGTTTAAATAAGGCTGATGCGATTGCAAAGATTATTTCTGAACTTGAAGCACGCGGTTTAGGAAAACCAAGCGTTAATTACCGTCTGCGTGACTGGTTGATTTCTCGTCAACGCTACTGGGGAACTCCGATTCCAATTATCCATTGCGAGGATTGCGGCGAAGTTCCAGTTCCACAAGAACAACTTCCAGTTTTGTTGCCAGATGCTGCTGGATTGGATTTGAGCC
>JBDKLK010000051.1:0-8757 GCA_039795655.1 Actinomycetota bacterium | reverse complement strand
GCGCGTACTCGCTGGGAATCGCTTAGCGCCTTGGTAAATGTGGCTATTGATTTAAATGCTCACAATCCAAACGCAACCCTTGAAGATTATTTCGCTGAAATTGCGCATCGCACAAACGAAAATCACGATCCGCAAGCGGCAGCTGTCACAATCACAACTATTCACACCGCGAAAGGTTTGGAGTGGGAATATGTATTCATTCCAAGCGTGGTTGAAGGAATCTTGCCATTCGATCCTGTGCGCTCGCCTGGAACTATTGAGGAAGAACGCAGACTCTTTTATGTGGCAATCACTCGCGCTAAGAAATCTGTTCATATCAGCACCACCAAATCTCGACTGGGCTACTCAAACGCACCTTCACGTTTCCTAACCTCGATTGGCACTACTAGCGAGGCGTTTATTGCACCCCAGAAATTGTCATCTGTTTCATTGCCAGTTGAGCGTTCAGAATTCAAAGTGATTCATTGCCGGATTTGTGGATTAGGTGTAACTGAAACCCGCGAAATTAGACTGAAAAAATGCAAGAAATGCGAAAAGAACAATCTGCCTGTTGAGTTCAGTGACTCAATTAAAGTTGGGTTGAATTCTTGGCGCGAAGATTTCGCAAAACAAGTGAACCAACTGCCTTGGTCCGTTTTGAGCAATCTAGCTGTAGAAGTCCTTGCAGAGTTTCAACCTAAAACAATTGAAGAACTTATAGAAATTAACGCTCTTCAACCGTCTCAAGTCGATGCGATGGGTGAAGAACTCTTAATGATAATTGCTGCAAACCAACACAATTAGTTAGTTGCAAATCCTGGAACCCATTTAGCAACTTCACCTTGAGCAGGAATCGTGCATTCGAGTTGGGATAAAACTCCTATTGAACCAAGCCAAACACGATGAATCATCAAGTATGAAGGTGGCAGATTTAGTTTGAGTCCTATGGTGAAATCAGGATTCCGCGGATCGCTAACTCGAGAAAAAGTTTCGCGCATCCATTCGCGGGTAAATTCAAATTCTCTATTTTGTGCTGGTTCAGTAAACGGTGCTAAATAATCGTGAAGTTGTTGTGCATCAATATCTACATCGGGTAGCAAGAATCCTTCATCTCGCAAACCCTGCACAACTGAGTTTGGATCGTTGCTCATTGAGATTGCCATCAATCGACCCATAGTTGTAGGCAGACCTTCAGGTAGGTGAGCAGTAGCGCCAAAATCAAGGACACCGAGCTTTCCATCTTCAGTAACTCGGAAATTTCCTGGATGTGGATCTGCATGTAAATAACCGCATCTACTTGGACTTGAAAGTAGGAATCTTTCGTATAGCAGACCAACCCGATTTCTTTCGTCTTGATTTCCTGACTCAATAATTCTCGACAATGGTTTACCGTCAAGCCACTCAGAAATCAACATACTCTCGGTAGACAAAATAACTTTCGGGATCTTAAATTCAGGATCGTTTTCGAACGCTATGGCAAACGCGCGCTGAACCTTCGCCTCTTTTTTGTAGTCGATTTCTTCGAGCATTCTGTCTTGAATTTCTTCTAGCAATGGTTCAATTTCCACACCCGGCGCAATAATTGCTACCAGCCGTGCAATTCGACTCGCTTGCTTAATGTCGGCGGCCAATGCTTTACCAGCGCCTGGGTATTGAATCTTTACCGCGACAGTTCTTCCATCGTGCCAGATAGCTTTGTGAACTTGGCCAATTGATGCCGCAGCACTTGGACTGTAATCAAAATGTTGAAATTGCTTTTGCCAATCTTTACCGAGATTTTTCACTAAAACAGATTCGACTGTCGAAGTAGGCATCGGTGGCGCTGAATCTTGCAGGCGAGTAAGTGAGTTTCTATATGGCTCAGCAAACTCTTCCGGAAGCATTGACTCAAAAATCGAAAGCGCTTGACCCATCTTCATAGCGCCGCCTTTTAGCTCACCTAACGTTTGGAAAATCTGCTCAGCAGTTTTTGCTTGAAGCTCAGCGGTGATTAATTCTGGGTTCGAACTAAAAATTCTTTTTCCGATTGAGGTGGTGGCTCTGCCCGCAATACCCAATGGCAAAGTGGCAAGTTTCAAACTACGCGAAACCACGGTTTCTAAAAGATCGGACACTGGGGAAGTCTTAGGTAGAAAAGCAATTTAGGCATTTTGAATTTGGCCATTTTGAATTTGGCTTAGGTGCTCACAGGTTTTCGTGGGTTCACCCCATTTACGCAACTGCCAGATTGGGTTTGGGGGAGTGAGTTCAAGACTGGCATTTGTCAGGTCAACAATTTGGTCGAACTCAGCGAACTCCACCGCAATATTCACACAGAGTGAAACTAAGTTGTTGAGCCACCTCTCGCTGATAATTGGCAGTGCTCGCTTCTGGTGAATTGCTTGAATAGTAAGTAGTGCCCAATCGGCATCATTTCTCTTGCGCAACTCGTGCAAACAGTTGGCGCATGCCGAATTAACCGCACCAAGGATTGGGCCAATCGCAAAACGCCTTGCGTGCACCGTAACTGGAACCACAACCGCATTGCTATACGAGTTTTCTAGTTCGGCGAAATCGTGACTTTCGTTCAAGGAAAATACCAAACGGGGATTAGGAATGGGTTTCGCGAAAGAAGTCCATTTCTGATTCACAAAGTTATTCGGATCCAAATTGCGCGGAACTTCCTCAGCGCGAATTCTCTGTGAATTCATCGGCCGCCATCCTGTGGCAAGCTGCACTTCGGACAACGCATTCATCAACGCAAACGCACATTGGCCAGACCCTTCAACCAAAACCGGCAAGGCTTGTCGTCGCTTCACCACATTCGCTGCAGTTGTGCCGTTCAATCTCGCGTCGCATTTGAGATTTGTCGCCAGATGTGCAGAGTTTTCGCTAACGGGGAAATTTTCAACGCTGTACACGTGCCCTGATTTCATCAACTCATCGAGCAAAGCCATTAGTTGAACCTGTTCGATGCCCATCGCCGATCCTGTGAGCATCAAATCTTCAAGATTGCGCGTGCCATCTAGGAGTCCAATCCACGTGGAAATCTCTTTTTGATGTGATGCAATCAACAAAGGTTTCGAATTGGCGCAATCCGAGAAGCCGATGATTAATTCACCTGTACTTTTCCAAGCTCTAGGGCAGGAAGGGTCGAATTTCAGCCTCTTGGTGGCTTCTAGGGCGTTTAGGGTCATGTGTGCAGGTTGCCCGCCAAACTTCATGATTTGGTCTCAATTTGCTCAATTTAGGCTCACATTTTCAAAATAATAGGGACATTTGGGACAAATGCTGTGTGGCGATGATGCAAACTGCCACGGTTAAGGGTTATTTTGAGCCCGCTCAGAAATCCTGAAGCAGGCGCTACCCATGCGGTGGTCTGCCAAGTCAAGTTGGAGGAACAGTGGCTGAAACCGTTCAAACTACTGCTCGCTGCATGAAGTGCAAAAAAGACACCCCAGTTATCACTCTAGATGTTGAAGTGAATGAAAAGGGTCGTCGTCAAGGTCGCGGTCTATGCCCAGTGTGTGGCACCAAGGTCTTTAAGTTTCTACCAAAGGCTTAATGCAAGCGTTGCTAAAGGGTCAGGTCCTAACGGATCTGGCCCTTTAGTCTTATTCGGTCAATCGTTTCTCAACGTATAGCGATGGATTTACTAAATCCTCGGCGTCTGGCAAAAAGTCCGGATGCGCCCAAATCGAATTAATGTCGATGCGATTGCTTGCAACATACTTCCAAAATGTTGTGGCATCTCTCACAAGTCGTGGGCGCAGCTCAAGTCCCACCAAATTAGAAAAAGTTTTCTCCGCTGGCCCACCACTCGCGCGACGACGATTCATCGTCTCAATCAATCGCGGTGCACTTGCTAACCGATTTGAGATTACCGCTTCGGTGGTTGCGCTGACCCAACCTTCAATTAGAGCCAACATAAATTCAAGATGATTTAGAGCGCGAGTTTGCGCTTCGGTGGTTGCAGGTTCAAAAACTCCAGATGCCATAAGTTCTTGCATAGATTCAGGATTACTCGGATCCACGCTTTGCATAACTTCGCGAATTCGGTCTTTATCAATACTGATTCCACTTGCGTATCTCGCAATAGTGTCAACGAGTTCTTTACCAACCCAAGGTTGTGCGGCATAAAGCCTGCAAAGCGCAGCTTCACGAACAGCACACAACATCATCACTTCAGAAACTGGTAATTCGTAATCTGCTGCAAACTTTGAGATGTAGTTAGGCAACAGACTCGGAGTGTTATTTGGCGCTAATGGTAAACAGATATCACTCGCGCCCAACATTTCGGTTGAAAGTTCTGCAAGTCCTTGGCCAATCTGCATACCAGTAGAAACAGCTGCCATTTTCTTTGCCATCTGCAACATTGGTTGCAGCATTTGTTGCATTTCAGCCGGCACTTCTTCAGAACCAACGAGACCTTGCATATCGGTTGACATTGAAGACATAGTTTCGGTCAAACCTTTTGCAATTGGTTCAATTAATGGTCGCCATGCAGGCAAAGTATTTTCGAGCCATTCACTTTTGCTCCACGCTCCAAAACCAACACCGGTTGATGGGAAGCCTGTAGCTTCGTCTAACCAAACTTGTGCGAGTGAAATTGCGTCACGAACCGCACCTTTTTGAGATTCCGCTATCGATGGATCACCTTTGGATGAAATCGCATTTCGCGCAGAGTCGTGAATGATTTTCCACGAAACGTTTTCATCGGTTTCGTTTTCAGCGCTCTGCATCATTGCACCGATTTGTTGCAGCATTGCGCCGAGTGAATTTAAGTCGAAGTTTTGCCCATCACCAGGGGTGAAACCGAACGGAATTTGGTTCATGATTAAGCAATCTTTGCAGGTAATCTGCTAACCCGCCAACGCACATGCTGAACCGATGGTTCGGCACTATCCTTGCACCAATAGGAGGGGTGGAAATGCTCACAATTCTCGGCACTCTGATCTGGTTGATTTTGCCAGTCACTGCCACTGTGGTTGCATACTTTTTACTCCGCCGCCGCCTCAATGCCGACCCAAACGCAAACATTGAAGCGGGCGTAAACAGCCTTCGTGAATTTCGTACTCTTCTTAATTCGGATCAGGATTAATTTTGCGATTTTTCAGCAAGAACTCTCGACAATATCTAGCAACTTGCGTGCTCGCACTCGGCTTGTTGCTACTAGTTGGACTTGCTCCATTCCCTTACGTACGTGAAGAAGCCGGTCAAACTTTTGATTCTCTAGGCAAGTACGGTGACACGGATTTACTCAGTGTCGAGAACACAGTTGACCACCCAATCTATGCGACCGATGGAAAACTAATTGTTCTGACAGTTGCATCTTGGGGCGGCCCGTATGGTCGCTTAACTTGGCTAGATGCAATGCGAACTTTGATTGATGACTCAGTCCATATCCTGCCGTCGAGTTTCTTGTATCCAGAAACCACATCGACAGAAGACATTGCAAACGAAGGTCAACAAATGTTTGCAAGCTCAGAATCAAACGCCATCGCTGCAGCGATGGGTTTCCTTGGAATTAAAACCGACTACTCCCTTCTTGTTGCACAAGTTGAAAAAGACAAACCTGCAGATGGTTTCTTGAAGCCAGGTGATGTTCTTAAAGAGTTTAACGGGGAAGCAGTCACAAGTTTCGAAACCATTCTTACTTCAATGAAGAACGTAAAGCCTGGCACCAAGATCGAGGTATCGGTATTGAGAGATGCCAAACTCCTGAGTTTCAATCTTGATACTTACGAGAACGACGAAGGCCGAGCAGTAATCGGTATCAATGTTTATTCAGAAGTTGATCCTCCGATGGATATCGCGGTGCATCTCAAAGATGTTGGCGGTCCAAGTGCAGGATTGAACTTCACATTGACCATCATTGAAAAACTAACGAAACGGGATTACATCCGCGGGCGCACAATTGCAGTAACCGGTGAAATCTCAGCTGAAGGAAAAGTCGGTCCGATTGGTGGCTTGCCTCAAAAGATTCGTGGAGCAACAGATGCTGGTGCATCAATCATGATTATTCCGTTCGACAATTGCAGCGATATTCCTGATGATTACGCCGGCAAAATGAAGATTGTTCCGGTAGAAAATCTGCAAGGAGCTATCGGTGCGCTTTCTATGCACGACAAAAAGAATTTGCCAAGTTGTGACAGTCCACAAATTTGGCATGGACCTAGCCAAGGCTAGAGTCGAACTACTGAACAACCACAACTATTAACACAACTATTAATTGGTACGGTGAAAAATGAGTACGGACGCATTCAACTGGGGAAACGATGGCGGAAATTCCTCACCTCAAAAAGGTAAACCGCTTCTGTTTACGCTTGTGACTCTTGGTGTGCTGGCGATGATCTTTCTTGCAGTCGCACAATTCATCACAGATCGCATGTGGTTCGACTCAGTTAATGCCACCCAAGTTTTCGACACATTTCTCGTCACCAGAGTTCAACTATTTCTAGTTGGTGCATTAATCGGACTTGTTGCTGGCTACATAACCATCCGCTTCGCACTTCGAAACACACCAGCCTTTGCAATTCCTAACACCGCACCGGGCGCTGAGAACATCAATCAGGTTCTCGCAAAAGTGCGCAAATTCGGTGTCTTACTGATTCCTGCGGTCATTGGACTTTTAACCGGTTCATCTTTTGCATCTTTGGCTGAGCAATGGTTGTTGTTCAGAAACTCGCAACCATTCGGTGAAACCGATGTGACTTTTGGAAACGACATTTCTTTCTATGTTTTCGAACTGCCATTCTTACGTTCACTCAATGGGCTTCTTTCTACAGTAATCGTGCTTTGTGGTTTGCTAGCCATTGTTTTGCATTGGCTGCAGGGAAACATTCGCCCTGTCCAAGAAGGCCCTAACCGCATTCGCATGAACTTCTCGGACGATTCTCGCCGTCAAATCGCAGTGCTCACTGGGCTATTCCTCGCGCTTTATGCTTGGAGTTACTGGCTAGATCGTTTCGAAATGGCGCTTTCAACTAACGACCTAATAACGGGTATGAAGTTCGTTGACACAAACATCAAATTGCCTGCTCTAAACATTCTTACAGGTATTGCTCTGATTGTTGCGGTCCTTTTCTTTGCAAACGTTTTTATGAAGAACTGGGCGCTACCAATTTTGGGTACTGTGCTTCTGATTATTTCTTCTATTCTGCTCGGCGCAATCTGGCCAGGATTCGTACAACAAGTTCAGGTTAAACCTGACGAGCAAACCAAGGAAGCCCCTTACATCGAGCTAAATATCGCAGCAACGAGAAATGCCTATGGATTGACCGATGTTAACTACCAAAGCTATGAAGCAACTGAGACTGTTGATTCAGACATTTTGGCAACTGATGCCTCAACTTTGAAAAACATTCGAATTATGGATCCATATGTTGTTTCCACTACTTTCGAACAACTTCAACAGCTCAAAGGTTTTTACTCATTCGCAGACACACTTGATGTTGCGCGCTATGAAATCAACGGTGAAACTCGTGGTGCGCTTCTTGCTGTCCGCGAGGTGAATCTAGAAGGTATTCCTGAATCGCAGCAGAACTGGTTAACCAACCACCTCATCTACACCCACGGTATTGGTTTGGCTGCTGCTTACGACAATACTTCTACCGTCGATGGGCAGCCAGCATTCTTCGAATCAGATGTTCCGCCAACTGGTTTATTAAACGTAGAACAGCCGCGCATCTATTTCGGTGAAAAACTGACGCAATACTCAATCGTCGGTGGAAATAAAAAGATTGAGCTCGACTACCCAGACGACACTCAAGCTTCAGGTCAACAAAACACCACTTACACCGGTAAGGGTGGTGTGGCTGTTGGTGGCACATTGAACAAGCTTTTGTTTGCCGCACGTTTTGGTGAACCAAACTTCTTGTTGTCTGAACAAATCACTGAGAAGTCACGCGTTATTTACAACCGCACACCAGTGCAACGCGTTCAAGACATCGCGCCTTGGCTGACCATTGATGGCGACCCATACCCGGCAGTTATCGACGGAAAAATTGTGTGGATTATTGATGGTTACACCACAACCGGTAACTATCCATACTCCCAAACCACATCTGTGGCTGACGCTACATCGGACTCATTTCAACAGCGGGCGAGTGATCGCAACATCAACTACATCCGCAATTCAGTCAAAGCAACTGTCGACGCATACGATGGAACGGTCACTTTGTATGCGTGGGATGAAAAGGATCCAATCCTCAAGGCTTGGCGTTCGATTTTCCCAAATCTTGTGCATGACAAATCCTTGATGAGTGAAAGTTTGCTTTCACAAATTCGTTACCCTGAAGATTTGTTCAAGATTCAGCGTGACATCTTGCGCAAGTATCACATCACAGATCCAAAAGCCTTCTTCACTGGTGAAAACTTCTGGATTGTTCCTGACGATCCAACTTATTCATCTGGTGGATTACCTCAACCTCCTTACTACTTGAACATCAAGATGCCAGGGGACAAACAAAAGCATTTCCAAATAACCGCAACTTTTGCACCAGCCAAACGGCCATCGCTTGCAGGATTCATGGCGGTTAACTCAGACTATGGTGACAACTACGGCAAGATCACGTTGTTGCAGTTACCAAGCCAGACGACTATCCCAGGACCTGTTCAGGCGCAAAACTTGTTCGAGTCTGATGCTGTGATTTCTTCACAACTTTCATTGCTCCGCCAAGGTGGTTCGAACGTTGTGCTTGGTAATTTGCTTTCACTTCCTGTCGGTGGTGGTGTGCTCTATGTCCAACCGATTTATGTTCAATCATCTGGCGCCGGCGGTTTCCCATTGCTTCGCAA
>JBDKLK010000050.1:0-8951 GCA_039795655.1 Actinomycetota bacterium | reverse complement strand
TGGTCACCACAGCGCTTGGAGTTCATAAGCGGGATGTATTCGATATTGCCTTGACCGTAGATTTCAAAGGCGAAAATAGAGCCTAAAGCGGCACTTAAACAAACACTTAAACTTGGGCATGTGACTGCCAAAAAAGCTTTTTATCTAACCACGCCTATTTACTATGTGAATGATGCGCCACATATCGGCCATGCCTACACAACCACCGCAGGCGATGTCCTGACCCGTTGGCATCGCCAGCGCGGTGAGGCAGTCTGGTTCCTGACCGGCACAGATGAGCATGGTCAAAAAGTGATGCGCACCGCAGAAGCCAACAATGTGCCACCACAAGTTTGGGCTGACAAGTTGGTTGAGTCCGCTTGGTTGCCAGTTCTCGAAACCATTGATGTGAAAAACGATGATTTCATTCGCACCACCGAAGAACGTCATATTAAAAGAGTCCAAACATTTTTGCAGCGTCTTAAAGATGCTGGTCATATTTACGCAGGTCCGTACGAAGGTCCGTACTGCGTTGGTTGTGAAGAATTTAAATTGGCAGCTGATCTGATTGATGGCGAAGGCGAATTCAAAGGTCAGAAGTGTTGTCCGATTCACTCAAAGCCAGTTGAGACTGTTGCAGAAACTAACTGGTTCTTCAAACTTTCTGATTATGGCCAAAAACTTCTTAAGCACTACGAAGAAAATCCAAACGCAATCCGCCCGCAGAGTGCGTACAACGAAGTTGTTTCTTTCCTTCGCTCTGGTCTTCAAGACTTATCTATTTCTCGCAGCACTTTTGATTGGGGCATTCCGGTTCCTTGGGATCCTGAACAAGTTGTTTATGTTTGGTTCGATGCGTTGTTGAACTATGCAACAGCAGTCGGGCTTGATGACACTCCAGATTCTGAAGGTGGCAAAAAGTTTGCTGCTACCTGGCCAGCAGACGTGCACCTAGTTGGTAAAGACATTCTGCGATTCCATGCCGTGATTTGGCCAGCAATGTTGATGGCTGCTGGGTTGCCTTTGCCTAAATGCGTTTACGCGCACGGCTGGCTATTAGTTGGTGGCGAAAAAATGTCGAAGTCGAAATTGACTGGTATTGCGCCATCTCAAATTGTTGATCATTTTGGCTCTGACGCCTTCCGTTATTACTTTATGAAAGCAATTCAGTTTGGGCAGGATGGTTCTTTCTCCTGGGAAGATATGTCTGCTCGCTACACCGCTGATTTAGCTAACGGACTTGGCAACCTCGCATCTCGTGAAGCAGCGATGATTGGAAAATATTGCGAAGAAAAACTTCCAACTCCTGCCGCAGACAGTGATGCGGAAACCGCTTTGAAAGTTTTGCTAGAAAAAACCGTTAAAAAAGCGGATGAAGCAATTTTGGAATTGGATTTCTCGAACGGTATCAATGCTGTTAAAGAATTCATCGATGCGGTAAACCTTTATGTAACGAACCAAGAACCTTGGAAAGTTGCTAAGAGCGAAGAAGCTGCAAGCATTGAAAGATTGCACACAATTCTTTACACGATTGCAGATTGCTTGCGCGCGATTGCTGTTCTTTATCACCCAGTTATGCCAAAAGCAATGAATGAACTTTGGCGTCAACTCGGTGCTGACAAAACTATCGGTGAACTTGAATCTCAAAACATCACTGAAGCGGACAAGTGGCGAGTTTTGCCAGTTGGTTCACACGTTACAAAGGGTGCCGTTTTGTTCCCTCGCTTAGAAGAAGAAACCGCTTCTTAAGTGAGTACCGAACCACTTCGTCAGCGTTCTGATTGGGATGCGAATTCCAAACGCGAAATGGAGCTGCCACCAACTCCAGAAGCTTTGCCGATTTCGGTTGTAGATACTCACTGCCACCTAGATATTGAAGATGGCGATGTTTACCTGAATGCATCCGAAGCACTTGAACGTGCAACTTCGGTTGGTGTGGATCGGATCGTGCAGGTTGGTGTGGATGTTGCGAGTTCAAGATGGGGAGTGGAACTTGCTGAAAAAACTCCAAACATCTTGGCAACTGTTGCTCTGCATCCAAACGAAGCACCTCGTATTTTTGCTGAATATGGTCGTGAAGCGCTCGAAACCGCATTGGCTGAAATTGCTGAAATGGCAAAGCATCCAAAGGTTCGTGGCATCGGTGAGACCGGTCTCGATTTCTTTCGCACCGAAGTCGAATTGCTGGAGGTGCAAGAAGAGTCGTTCCGTCGCCATATTCAGATTGCGAAAGAAAACAAAAAGGCATTAGTAATCCACGATCGAGATGCGCACGATGATGTGGTGCGAGTCCTTCATTCAGAAGGAGCGCCAGAAAAAGTTGTTTTCCACTGCTTCTCTGGCGATGAATCTCTGGCTCGAATCGCAAGCGAAAACGGCTGGTACTGCTCCTTCTCTGGCACTGTAACTTTCAAGAATTCAAACAATCTCCGTGCCGCACTCGCTTTGTTGCCACCAGAATTAATTTTGGTGGAAACTGATGCTCCTTTCCTCACACCAACTCCATACCGTGGTCGCCCGAATGCAAGCTACTTAATTCCATTGACTGCCAGATTTATGGCAGAAGTACGTGGAATGGAACTAGAAAGTTTGTGCCACTACTTATCTGACAACGCTGAATCAGTGTTTGGAAAATTTGGCGATGTCTGAGTTACTTGGCGCTGCCGAAATTCGCGAGTTGGCTGCGAGCATTGATCTCAAACCAACGAAAGTTTGGGGACAGAACTTCGTAATTGATGCAAACACTGTTCGTTCTATCGTTAAGCACGCAGGAATTACAGATAAAGATGATGTAGTTGAGGTCGGACCAGGACTTGGCTCATTGACTCTTGCATTACTCGAAGCCAGTAAATCAGTAACTGTCATTGAGATTGACCCAAAGCTCGCAAAACTTCTACCACTAACAGTTGCTCGTAAAGCTGGTGATGATGCGAAAAAACTAAACATCGTTCAACAAGATGCCCTGACTGTTAAATCATTGCCAGTCAATCCCACTGCATTAGTAGCCAATCTTCCTTACAACGTTTCAGTTCCAGTAATTATTCATCTGCTAACCCAGTTCCCGAGCATCAAACGAGTTTTAGTAATGGTGCAAGCAGAAGTAGCTGATCGTTTGGCGGCAGGACCAGGCTCAAAGATTTATGGCGTCCCAAGTGTTAAAGCCCGCTGGTTTGGCAATGTGAAAAAAGTTGCCACAATTGGCAAGAATGTTTTTTGGCCAGCCCCAAACATCGACAGCGCACTCGTATTGATTGAACGCCACCAAACCCCGCTCGCTGATATCGCACAAGCAGATTTGTTTGCCGCAATCGATGCAGCATTTGGTCAACGCCGGAAAATGCTTCGTTCAGCGTTGAATAATTGGGCGAGTGGCAGAGCAGAAGAAATCTTGAACAAAGCTGGAATAGATCCAACTCTTCGTGGTGAACAACTTGATGTAAACGACTATGTCAAAATTGCCAATGCCAAGAAAGAGATTGGGGGAGTCTGATGGTGAAAATTAAGTCTGTCGAAGTGAAGGCTCCAGCAAAGGTAAACATTGCGCTAAAAGTTGGCGGCTTATCTGAAGATGGTTTCCATCCAATTGAAACTCTATTTCATGCCGTTGGAATCTACGACACAATTGTTGCTCGACCTGCCAGCCACTTAGAAATTGAATTCTCTGGTGAAGGTGCTGAATCTTTACCTTTAAATAACTCGAATCTCGTATGGCAAGCAGCGGAGCTAATTGCGAAGTATGTAGACGTTGAACCTAATGTTCACATTGCAGTGCATAAAAACATTCCAATCGCTGGCGGAATGGCTGGTGGTAGTGCGGATGCAGCTGGAACTTTGGTTGCGCTAGATGCACTTTGGCAACTAGATCTCAAAAAGGAAGAACTACTTTCATTGGCAGCGCAGCTTGGAAGCGACATCTCATTCCCACTAGTTGGTGGAACCGCTATTGGCCGTGGTCGTGGTGAAGATGTAACTTCTTTACTAACCCGTGGTGAAATTCACTGGGTTTTTGCAGTTTCTTCTGAAGGTCTCTCAACTCCGAAGATTTATCGTGTATTTGATGAGATGCATCCAAACCCTGAAAGGCCAGAAGTGCCTACCGATTTGGTTGCTGCTCTTGTCAGCGGCGATATAAAAACCGCTGCCAAATTGATGGTGAACGATTTACAAGACCCTGCAATTTCCCAACGGCCAGTGTTAGCGAAAATCATCACTGAAGGAATTCACGGAGGCGCACTACACGGAATCGTCAGTGGCAGTGGTCCGACATGTGCATTCATTGCGAAGTCGCACGAATCAGCATTAGAGATTGCTCACCAATTACAGATTTCAGGTTTTGTCGAGCGAACAATTCTTGGTGTTGGCCCTGTAAAAGCCGCTCACGTAACTCAAATTAACTATTTCTAGTTAATTGATTTAAAGCCCTGCAATAACAATCTCTGAAAGATCTTTGCGAACTCGTGCCGCAGCTTCGCGGTTTTTTAGTTCTTCAGACAAGTCAGCTTCTGGCGCATGCTTTCCAACAGCAATCAAAACAACTGGTTGCAAGTTTTCTGGATTTCCGAGAAGGCTTAGAACTGCCTCTTTGTCGAAGCCGCCAACCTGATGTGTGTACAAGCCAATTGCTTGGGCTTGCAAAACTAATTGACCAACAGCAAGGCCGGTATCAAATGGCGCAGATGCGCGAACTTCACCCTTTTCGTTTGTTTTTTCAAACATAACTGCAATCAAAGCCGATGCGTTTGGAATCCACTCTTTGTTGAAGCCTGCCAAAGTTGTGTTGAACTTGGTGAATAGTTCGTCACCACGATAAGCGACTGCAAACTTCCAAGGCTGCATGTTGTTCGCTGATGCAGACCAACGAGCAGCTTCAAGCAAAGTGACTACGTCATCTTTTGAAATTGTATGGGTTGGATCAAAAGAGCGAGTGCTCCAGCGTTCAAGAATGATTGGGTGTAGTTCTGCGGTTGTCTGTGCCTTTTTCATTATTCCTACTTCTGTGTCTTTTAATTAGTGAGTTTCAGTGCTTTTCCAGCTAATGAGCGCTGGCTATTTTTCAGTAAAGATTCAACGATCTGGTTCATAACGGACGATGCGGCAGCTTCTGGGTTCGAAACCGGAAGTGGCATTCCGTTGTCGCCACCTTCGCGGATACGAACGTCGAATGGGATTTTTCCAAGAAGCGGAACATCTTTTTGCGTTGCTTTAGATAGTTCATCAGCGACTTTGTTTCCGCCACCTTCGCCAAATAGAGCCATCTGTTCGCCACACTTTTCGCAAGTTACCGCGCTCATGTTCTCAATCACGCCAGCAAGTCGCTGTGAAATTAGGGTTGCCATCATTCCAGCACGGATTGCAACTTCGGCCGCGGCGATTTGCGGCGTTGTTACGACAACGATTTCTGCATTTGGTAGAAGCTGTGCTGTTGAGATAGCAATGTCACCGGTTCCTGGCGGAAGATCGAGCAAAAGTATATCGAGGTCACCCCAATAGAAATCTGCTAGGAATTGTTCAAGCATTTTGCCGAGCATTGGTCCGCGCAATGCGATAGGTCGAGAAGTGTCTCCACCTTTCATGCCCAGAACGGATAGAACTTTGATTCCGTGTGCCATTGGTGGAATGCGCAGATCTGGATCAATTTGAGTTTGGTCTGCAGTAAGACCGAGGATTCGTGGAATCGAGTGGCCGTATATATCGGCATCGACGATGCCAACACTTAATCCCTTTTGTGCGAAAGCGACAGCGAGATTTGCGGTTAGTGAAGATTTTCCTACTCCACCTTTGCCAGAAGCAATCGCAAAAACTCGAGTTTTTGAGTCCGGGCGAACGAATGGGATTTCCCGTTCTGGGCCGCGCAGTTGGAGTTTAAGTTTTTCGCGTTGTGCATCACTCATTACGTCGAGTTCGACATTAACTCTTGTGACGCCTTCAATTGCGCCGACAGCGTTCTCCACTCTAGAAGTAATAGATTCGCGCATCGGGCAGGCTTTGATTGTTAAGTAAACCGCTACCGAGACTTCACTACCTTTGATTGAAACCGACTTAACCATTCCAAGCTCAGTTATTGGCTTATGAATTTCTGGATCTTCTACGGTTTCTAACGCTTTAAGGACGACATCTTCTGTTAGCACTTGCGGAGCCTAAACTCTTATGAATCAGAGCGCTCGTCGAGTTCTTCTGCCACTGCGTTTGCACGAGTTTCGATTTCCTCAACTAATTCTTCAAGTTCGCCACGTACGAAATCTCGAGTCGCAACTTCACCAAGTGCAATACGAATTGCAGCAATTTCGCGGCTCAAGAATTCGGTCTCGGCAATCAATCTTTCGGTGCGAGAACGATCATCTGCTGATGTAACACGGTCTCGGTCTGATTGACGATTTTGTGCCAACAAAATCAATGGTGCTGCATAAGAAGCTTGAAGTGAAAGCAGCAATGTCAAAAAGATAAACGGATACGCATCAGGACGAAGTCCTGCAGGTGAAAAAATATTCCACAAAACCCACGCGACAATAAACACTGTCATGTATGCAATGAAGCGCCAAGAACCAATGAAGCGAGCGATACGTTCTGAAAGCTTTCCAAAAGTTTCTGGATCGTAAGTTGGTTTCAAACTACGACGCTGTTCAACAGGTGCATCAAGGCGTGGACCACGCACTACACGGCGTTCTTCTTCACGAGCCATCAGACACCTCCTCTTCATCAGCATCGCGCCAGTCTTCAGGCAACATGTGGTCAACAAGGTCGTCCACTGTTACCGCGCCAAGTAATCGACCTGTTTCATCGACGACTGGCAAAGCCACCAAGTTATACGTCGCAAAATATCTAGCAACTGTTGTTAATGGCGACTGTGGACCGACTGGTTCTAAGTCTTTATCAATCACCGCCGATACGAGTGATGATGGCGGTTCACGCAACAAACGTTGGAAGTGTGCAACACCTAAGTATTTTCCAGTTGGAGTTTCGAAAGGTGAGCGCACTACATAAACCTGGGCAGCAATAGCTGGAGACAAATCAGGATTGCGCACTCGAGCCAGAGCCTCAGCAACTGTTGAATCTGGAGGCAAAATCACTGGTTCAGTGGTCATCATGCCGCCGGCGGTGTAGTCGCCGTAAGAAATCAAACGCTTCAAGTCTTCAGCATCTTCTGGTTCGAGAGCTTCGATAATTTCTTGCGCTTGTTCGTTTGGAAGTTCTTTCAAAAGGTCAGCCGCGTCGTCTGGATCCATTTCTTCAATTGCATCAACAACACGATCAAGACCAAGTTTTGATACTAATTCAACGCGGTCGTCTTCTGGCAATTCTTCAAGAACGTCTGCAAGTCTTTCGTCATCAAGTTCTTGAACAACAGCAAGACGTCTAGCTTCTGGCAAATCGCGAAGTGCAGAAGCCAAGTCAGCTGCGTGCATTCCAGAAAGTTGTTCTAACAAGTTGTCGACAGGTTGTTCAGGTTGATCAACACCCAAACCACTTAGTTCATTCCAATCAACAGTTAGTCCTTCGCCAAGGCGTCTAAATCCAGAACCAATTTTGCGAACGAAAACACGTGTCACTGACCAGTCGCGAGTGCGAGCATTCCACTCAAAAGCTAGATCGCCAATTACAACATTTTCGTTGTTCGAAAGCACTCGAACTTTTTTGTCGAGCAATTCAGCTACGACCAAAGTTTCGTTATTGCGCTGCGCAAATCTGCGGAGATCAACTTTGCCAGTTGTAATGACCTGACCAGGCTCGATAGAAGTCACTCGAGTAATTGGCATAAAAATTCGGCGGCGAGGTTGCACCTCAATAACCAACCCAGTGACATTTGGAGCCTTGCCCGCACGAATAGTGACAACGACGTCTCGCACCTTGCCGACTGAGTCCCCCTGAGGGTCAAAAACTGCGGTGTCGGCCAGGCGTCCTACATATACGCGAGTCTGGGTTTTCACAGGGGCAAGGGTAATCGCGCCTGAGAGCCGATTTGACCACAATTTGAGCCCTTTTACTCTCAATCACACCACCTAGTACCCTGCAGGCGTGGCTGACCTACTAGACCTTCGATTCCTTGGTTCTGTGATTGTGACCCTCACGGTCATCATGGACCCGCCAGGAGTTGTACCGATTTTCTTGGGTCTCGCTGGCAAGCGCCCTATCCGTGAACAATCACGCCTCGCATTCCAAGCGACTATGACTTCATTTGGTGTGATCGTTTTGTTCGCAGTTTTGGGTCAACAAGTTCTTAGTTACTTAAAGATTTCACTTCCAGCGCTGCAAGGTGCAGGTGGTTTGCTTTTACTTTTGGTCTCACTTGAACTCTTGACAGGTCAAGGTGGCTACGAAAATTCTGAACAAGATGTAAACGTTGCACTTGTTCCACTAGGAACTCCACTGCTTGCAGGTCCTGGTGCAATCGTCGCAACAATTTTGTTTGCACAAAAAGCGGATGGCTCGACTCAATATTTGTCCTTGGCTGTCGGTGTTATTGTGGTTCACGTTCTGATTTGGTTTGCAATGCGCTTTAGTGGCGGCATCGCAAAACTACTTGGAGATGCTGGAATCACAATTGTTACCCGAATTGCAGGTTTGTTGCTTGCCGCTATCGGCGTGCAGTTGATTGCTGATGCAATTTTCGGATTTATTCAAGCGAGCATGTAGTGGCTCGAATTATCGCTGTTGTTAATCAAAAAGGTGGGGTAGCAAAAACCACCACAACTGCTTCGCTTGGTGCAGCTTTGGCAGAACTTGGTGAAAAGGTTTTGTTGGTTGACCTAGATCCACAAGCCAGTCTGACTTTTTCTCTCGGAATTGATCCAGAAGATATCGAACTTTCAATTCGGGATATTTTGTTGGGAAACACTGCAGCTTTCGACACAATGATTGATACCGATGATTATGTTGACCTGATTCCAGCAACTATCGAATTGACTGCTACCGAAGCGCAATTAGTAACTGCCGCAGGCCGCGAGTATGTTTTGAAAAAAGCACTAGCGACAGTT
>JBDKLK010000049.1:0-9114 GCA_039795655.1 Actinomycetota bacterium | reverse complement strand
TAAATCCGGCATGTGCTGCGAATTCTCCATTAGGTGCTTGCACAACGATTTCTAGTTCTGATTTGTAGCTTGGTGCAAGGGTGGCAAAGTTTCGGTATTCCTCAGCACTATGAAAATCGCGACCAAAAGCAGCATTCAAAAGTGCAGCCATTTTTTCAAAATCTTCGTCACTGTTATTTATGTTTCGTACAACATAACCTTCTGGAAGTTTCGGAATTGGTTTAGGCGATGTCAAAGTTTGAGTTCGCTTGATTTGATGTTCACTTGTTGGTTTAAATCCTTTGGACTCAAGAATCTGTTGGCGAGTTCCATCGTTTTCGTTGCACCAAACTTCTAGCCAATTAGTGCTCTTGGATTTCTGACTTAAATTCTCAATTGCCCAGTCAATCAATTTTTCTTGGGTTGCATTGTCGCCCTGTGCGGTTTGCAAAAACACGCCACCGTCGTATTCAGGTATGGCTATACCTTGGATTTGGTCTTTATCATCAAAGAGAATCGCAACCTCGCGACCGATTTTTTCGCGTTGCTTAAGCAAGTCCTCATTATTTCGATGAAAAAGACTGCCTTCCCAGCGCCGCGGTTCCCAGTTGTACAAATGTCCGATTTGGGAATAGGAATCAAGCAGGTATTGGCGCACAGCCATAATGTCAGCGAGGGATTGGCACGTTTTTATCTGCACACATCTATTTTGCCCCAACATCAAGTCCTAAACTCAAGGTATGAGCATTCACATTGCAGCCAAACCGGGGGAGATTTCGAGCAAGGTATTGCTCCCAGGGGATCCCCTCAGAGCCAAGTGGATTGCTGAAAACTTCCTAGAGGATTCCGTGATGTATTCGAGTGTCCGCAATATGTATGGATTCACTGGAACTTACAAAGGAGAACGGATTTCAATTCAAGGGACTGGAATGGGAATGCCGTCGATGTCGATTTACGCACACGAACTTTTCAATGACTACGGTGTTGAAACTGCGATTCGAGTCGGAACCTGTGGTGGTCTAAAGGGTGTAAAAATTCGGGATGTCATCATTGCAATGGCTGCATCAACTGACTCAAACATCAACCATAAAGCTACCGGTATCGATTTCGCGCCGCATGCAAACTATGTACTGCTTGAATCGGCCGTAAATGTTGCGAAAGCAAAAGGTGTGTCGCATCACGTTGGCGGTATCGCAACAGTTGATAGCTTCTATGAAGAAAAAGATATTGCACCACTTCTTGAGAGTTATGGATTGCTAGCTGTTGAAATGGAAACCAACGCGCTATATACGCTGGCAATGAGGTTTAACCGAAAGGCACTCGCTTTGCTAACTGTTAGCGACATGCTAGGTGGGGGAGAAATAACCAGTTCAGAAGAACGAGAGCAAGGTTTCAAGCAAATGGTTGAAATCGCACTGGAAGTGGCTATAAATGCGTAAGTTTCTAGCAGTACTTATTGGATTGGCGATTGGTTTTCAACTTGCTCCTGCTCAAGCAGCCAATGCACCAAGTTCTTTCCTAGTTCTCAGTGAAGTTGATTGCAATAACGAATGGGTTGAATTAGTTAATCGTCATTCAAGCCTTTCTTTAAATACGAAAAACTTTGTAGTTAATGTCATTGAAACCGACGGTGGGGCTTTGCAAAATACTTTTACTTTGCCTAAAGCTGTTATCAAACCTGGAAAAGCAGTTTTGATTAGCCAAACGGACCTCGGCTTCGGCATTGGCTGTGGTGAAGAATCTCTAGTGCTTAAGGATTCTAGTTCGAAAGAAATTGATCGAGTTTCAATTCCAAACTTGGCAGACGGGGTCACTTGGAGTCGATTTGGAGCCATGTGGAAAGGTGGAATACCGACTTCTGGAGCGAAAAATCAGGCATTAGCTTCTGATGTTTATGACGATCAGGCTGGCTGGATTTTTGATAGCTCTCAATCTTTCCGTATAAATCTAACTATCGATCCACAATATCTAGATCCAAACAATCCTGTTGGGCTAATCCAAAAACCTAAAGAATATGTTCCAGCGACCTTTAGGTTTAAAGATGCAAGTGGAACTCTCTTGCCGGCAGAAGGTGCACTAGAAGTTGGAGTAAGGTCTAAAGGATCAGTTGGTTCGACAAATGGCGGCCAAATCAATCTAGCCAATGGAAAAATTGGTTTGAAACTCAAGTTCAATTGGAGTGTTCCTGGACAAGATTTCTTAGGATTGAAGCGACTTACTTTGAACAATATGATTCAAGATAGTTCAATGATTCATGAGACTTTAGCTTACAAACTTTTTTCTGAGTTGGGATTAATTGCACCGCGCACCGGATTTGTTCAGCTATTTTTACGCCAAGGAAACGCAGATTTTGAGTATAAAGGACTTTATTTAAATCTAGAGTCCTATGACGAAATTATGATGGCTAGACATCGAACTTCAATGCAACACATGTTCGACGCCACATGGGCACCTGGCTATAACCGCTTCACAAAAACTTGCACAAGCAATCCTTGGCAT
Organism: Actinomycetota bacterium; assembly: GCA_039795655.1. Taxonomy (GTDB): domain Bacteria; phylum Actinomycetota; class Actinomycetes; order S36-B12; family UBA5976; genus JAFMIT01. The sequence goes on along the minus strand of JBDKLK010000049.1, from coordinate 6,636 downwards.
GCTCCAGAAATAACAGTTGAGCATTTCCGTTGCAATTTTGAAGTGGATCGCGGTGATCCAGAAAAACTTGCTGACTTGGAGGCATTGGCTGATGCGCTTGATAACCGTGAAAGTCTCTCAAAGGCTGCTAAAAAAATTATTGATGTGAAACAAGTTGCAACATTCTTTGCAGCGGAGAAATACATAAACCACTGGGATGGACAATCTGGATCTCCAAGTTGGACTCCAAATAACTATCGAATGTTTTCGGATAAAGATGGCAATTTTGAATTTCTTCCGTGGGGAACCGATGGCACTTGGTTCGCCTTCGATGAACCAGTTCCAGATTGGCTACTTCAAGGAGGAGTTACCAGTGGTGCAGAGCCATTTGGAACTGCTCAGAGTAAGTTGTTCGCTCAGTGTCTTGCTGATGATCAATGCAACTCTGAGTATCTGAAGGCGTTGGCAAGAATTTCCAATCTTGCAGACTATGCAGATTTTGCAAATGAATTATTCACAACTCATCAGGATGCAAGACAGGCAGACACAAACCGTTTTTCTGATGAAGGAACTGCGCAGTGGGCGTTGTCTGAGACTTTAGCATTTATTCAAGATCGTCCAACTCAAGCACTCGATTACATTGAAGAACATGCAACTGGCGCAATTCGTTGGCAACCTGCAAACACAAAACTGGCTGCAGGGAGCAAGTTGACCTCTTCATTGCTAAATGCATATTCAGACGTCTTAGGCACCTTTAAGTACAGCAAAAAACTAGGTTCTGTCTTAAAGGCTGGCAATTACAGCATCAAAGTGACCTTCACTCCGCTTGAATCTGAGAATTGGGATGTTAAAACTAAAACCATCAAATTCACCGTGAAATAAACAAAATTCGAGATTGAGTGGTTGAATAGGGTTATGGCCGAAAAGAAAAACGACAAAAAAGACAAGGCTGAAGAGCCAAAAGATCCAAAAGCAGCTTTCCTAGAAGCTTTGGAAAAGAAAAAGGCTAAAGGCGGAACTCCGCACGGAAGCAATACTGATGCTGGTCAATCAGGCCCAACAAAGTCTGGACCGGATGCAGCTCGTCGCATGTTCCAACGCCGTAGTGGTAACTCTTAAGCCTTTTTGCGGCGAACCTTTTTAAGCGTTTCGGTAGATGGGGCAGAGAAACCTAGTTTCACGCTCGTGATTCGAAGTGCAGCAACAACTGCGATTACTACAATGTCTAGAAATTCGTGGTTCACGTATGGATAAAGCAAAGCAAGAATCAATCCACCAGTGATTGCAGCTGTAGCAAACCAAGGCCCATCTCGAAGTACAACCGGTTTTTCGCCGATCAAAACATCAACCAATGTTCCGCCGCCAATTGCGGTTAGCAAACCAACCAAAACGCTTGGACCCAAGGCGAAACCAAGAATCAAAGCTTTCTGAGTTCCAACCACAAGGTAAAGCCCAAGCACGACTCCGTCGAGCACTAATCCAATAGAACTGTTCTCAACAATTTTGCGAGCAAGTGGAAGTCCAAAAAACGCGCCGCCAACAGCAGCTGGGATGTACCAAACATCGTGCATCGCAACAATTTCAACCTGCAAAAGAATGTCGCGCAACATTCCACCACCAAGTGCCATTACGACACCGATCAGCATCACGCCAACGAGCGGAGTTTTCTTTTGAGCTGCAACCGCTGCTCCAAAAAGTCCACCCGTTGCAATGGCGGCTAGATCTAAAGCAGTTGGTAATTGTTCAAGCATTTGTTATTTAAGTCTCTGAACCATTTTCCAAGTTGCAGGAAGCAAATTCGCTGCAATCAGGATTTTGATTAAGTCTCCAATTACGAATGGGGTTAATCCCCAAGAAATAACTTCTGACCAGGATGCGCCAGTAACAGATTTCAAATTCAAAAGACCAAGTGAATAAATGATTACGTTTGCGCCGATCATCAAGACTGCAGTCTTCAAAATAGTTTTTGTCATACCGCGCTCTGCAAGTTTGCCAATCACAAAACTTGCGACGATGAAACCTGCGACATAACCAAAGCTCGCCATTGTGAAAACTGAAGTGCCAGTGATGTGTGAACCATCAGTTTGTGGAGCAAGAACGGGCAGGCCTATCAGCGCTGCAACTAAGTACATGGAGGTGGCTGCAATAGAACGGTATGCACCGAGAGCAGAAATGGTAAGTAGAACAGCAAGTGTTTGACCAGTCAACGGAACTGGAGTGAATGGGAGCGGAATTGAGACCTGAGCCATTGCAGCAATAAATGCAGTCGCACCGAATACGGCTACAAGGTTTTTCGCCCAGGAAAATGAAAAAGTTTCAATCAAAGTGCGTGGGGTTGCGGTGATTGCCATGGAACTCCTTAATCAGGGCTGAATTGTGCCAAATCCCACATAACCAAATCACCAAAATTGGTTACTTTCGGGTCATTTTGTGAGTGAACCTGAGTTAATTGATGGACTTAACTCAAACTAGGCTCGCACATTATGCAGAGCGAAAACCGCGAGATTTACAAAATTGCCGTCCCTGTCAGCCTTGAGTTCGTAATTATGCTTGGGCTGAATTGGGTAAATCAGGTAATTGTCGGTGCTCTCGGTGCGATCGCCATTGCGGCAGTGGGTTTTGCAAACTCGATGACTTTCATTTTGATGGTGACCCTTGGCGCGATTGGCGTATCCGTTAGCGTTTTAGTAAGTCGCGCTTTTGGTGGCAAACGACTTCATGAACTTAACGTCACCGTGTCGATCGCAATTTTGTTTTCGGTATGTGTGACCGCATTCTTCGCCTTAATCATGTGGTTTTGGCCGCATGAATTAATGACTTTCAGTGGAGCATCGAAAGAGGTCTCTGAAACAGGGATTCAATACTTACAGTTGACAGCACTTTCACTGATTCCGAACATGATGAGCGCCGTATTGAGTGGTTTGTTGCGCGCCACCGATCATGCAAAGAGTCCGTTGTATGCGACCGTTTCAACAGTTGTTCTTAATACGGTTCTTGGCTATATGTTTGTATTTGGCTTTGGCTCGATTGCACCAATGGGAGTAGCAGGTGCAGGACTTGCTACTTTGATTACAGCCACATTAAAGATGTTTATTTTGATGTATCAGTCCTACATTTTGCATGATGTTGCGAACTGGGAAATGCCGGAATCAATTAAAGAAGCCGTCAGCGTCATCAAGCCTTTGTTCGTGTTAGCAGTCCCTCTTGGGATCACTGAACTGGTTTGGACAGTCGGAATTTTCTCTTACAACGTTGTACAACAAAAACTTGGAAACTTGCCACTTGCTGCAGCGCAGATTGCCAACACAATTGAAGGTATCTTTATTGTGGCAAGTATTGGTCTAGCTAGCGCTGGGCAAGTGCTTGTTGGGCGAGCAGTTGGCGCACATGACACTAAACAGATTTTTGTTTGGATTCGCAAGGTAATGAAACTTGGTATTTACACCAGCGTCGGATTTGGGTTGATGTTTGCCAGCACAAGTTTGTTGCTCCCAGCACTTTATTCTGAAGCCGGTGATGAAGTAAGAAGAATGGCTGTTATAGCTATCTTGATCAACGCCTTGATGCAGCCAGTTAAAGTGCGAAACATGTTGCTCGGCGCAATGGTTTTGCCAAACGGTAATGACACCAAAGGCATCATTTGGGGTGACCTTATTGGTGCGCTTGTGATTGGTGTTCCATTGGCGATTGTGCTTGGTTTCCCTGCAGGACTTGGATTTGTTGGTGTATTGATTGCTCGGTCTCTAGACGAATTGACCAAGGTAGTTATTTTCACTTACCGAGCTCGCAAGATTGATTGGAAACAAGTCACTTCGCAGCAGAAAGAATCGGAAGATGTATTACCCAGTTGATCCTCGGGGAAACCGTCTGACAGTTGGTTTGCGCACACTTGATTTAGCGACTTGGTTCGAGTTTGATGAAAACTTTGATGCCGAAATTGCGGTTAAGTTTGAGTTAGATAAATCTGGTGCAGATGTTTTTGCATTAACTCCAGAAGGTGAAGATGGAGTAGCAGAGTTTTTGGAACTTGCCGAGGAAAACTTGCAGCAGTTTCACCCGACACGTTTTACAGAATCAAACTCTCTAATTGATTTCTCTAAAACTGTGCAGGAAGACATTTGCATAATGTCAAATATCGATGGCAAATGGGTTTTGACTGCTGCTGTTCTTTACGCGCCTTCTCGTTGGCGATTGTTTGACAAAATCGGCAAAGATCTTGAAGGAATTCATGGACCAGTTCCCGGATACCAACCGCAAATTGGAAAAGCGGTTGAAGTTACTTTCGACAAACTCACAACAGATAGAAGTGTTTGGCGGGCGAACTGGACTTTGCTTGATGATGACACGAGATTTCAACCAGCTCCTCCGACTCCCGAGAATCAACTGAAAATCTCTGGCGCAAACCTTGATGAACAAATTTTCTTTAGAGTCGAAAGACAAACTTTGCGCAAAATGCCTCGAACTGGCGACATTGTTTTCACAATTCGAACCTACGTGACTCCATTAGGTGAACTTTTGAAACAGATTGATTCGCCATCGGCAATGCTTGAAGCCATTCGCACAATGGAGAGCGAACATGTGGAATACAAGGGTTGGAAAACCCTAAAACCGGCCTTGATTGCCCATCTCGAGCGTGACATTTAAGGAATTACCCCTTAGAGTTTGAACCGATCACCGAAGTGAGCCGCGCAGGGGAAGGCGAAGTTCACTTACAAAGGGGTATTTGCCATGGTGATCAAATCACAGAGCAATGAATCGGCAGTTTCGCGTGCCCACGGCACGCTGATTGTGCACGCTTCAACTAAAGCAATGACTGCTCCAATCGAGTGGCAGCTTTCAGACATCACCGGCGCACACGTCAAGATTAATTGGTACACCCAAACTGTTTCACCATCAATGGTTCGCGGAACTTTTGAGTGGTCCGGACAAGCAGGGTTCGCAGCAAAAATCGCTTCAGGTTTAAGAAGCATTCCACACATTCGTTTTGAAGTAACCGAAATGAGTAATACTTCAGATTTCAATCAGCGTTTTTGTTTCACTCCAACTCTTGGGATTTTTCGCGCAGACATAAATGTGCACGGTGATGTTGTGATTAATGAACAGCAACTTCGTCACGCAATGGAGAAATCTTCGTCGCAACCAGAGCTTCTACAGGTCTCAATAGATCAACTGTTGGGAACTGCTTGGGATGTGGAACTTGAACCATTCCGGGTTTCGATGGATAGCGATGTCGTCAGACTCGCACACCGAATAGTCGGCTAAATAAATAAAGAGTTTTAGTAATTCTTGAAAATGACGGCAACATCGTGACCGCCAAAACCAAATGAATTATTAAGAACTGCAATATCACCATCAGGCAAAGCGCGAGCTTTACCGTTAACCACGTCGATACCTAAATCTGGTGTGATGTTTTCAATGTTAATAGTTGGCGGAGCAGTTCTTTCAGAAATTGCCAAGACGGAGAAAACGCTTTCGATAGCACCAGCGCCACCGAGCAAGTGACCGGTCATTGATTTAGTACCGCTAACTAAAACCTCTGATGCATGCGAACCTAGTGCGGTTCGAAGAGCAAGAGCTTCTGCTACGTCACCAAGTGGGGTAGAAGTTGCGTGCGCGTTGACGTGAACCACATCGTTTGCACTTAGCTTTGAATCCTCTAACGCAAATTTGATTGCGCGAATTGCGCCAGCACCTTCAGGATGCGGTTGAGCAATGTCGTGACCATCAGAAGTCATACCTGCACCTGCGTATTCGGCGTAAATCTTTGCGCCGCGAGCTTTTGCGTGTTCTTCAGATTCAAGAATCAAAGTTCCAGCACCTTCACCCATTACAAAACCATCGCGATCTTGGTCATATGGACGAGATGCTTTTGATGGATCGTCATTACGAGTTGAAAGTGCGCGCATAGAAGCAAATGCAGACATTGTTAGAGCAGTGATTGCAGCTTCGGTGCCGCCAGCCACCACGACATCAGCGCGTCCATCTTGAATCATGCGAGCGCCCCAGGCGACTGCCTCTGCACCAGATGCACAGGCACTAACTGGAGTATGAACGCCAGCCTGTGCGCCGAATTCCAATCCAACCCAAGCAGCTGGTCCATTTGGCATCAGCATTGGAACGGTCATTGGTGAAACTCGGTGCGCACCTTCGGTGCGAAGAATTTCAGCTTGTGCAAGTAGGGAAGTTACGCCACCGATTCCGGTTGCGTAAACAACTCCTAAACGAGTTTTATCAACCGCTTCAAGATCTAGACCTGAATCTTGCCAGGCTTCACGAGCGGTAACGATGGCAAATTGTTGTGAACGATCTAGACGGCGTGCCTTTGCTTTTTCTAGACCTTGATCAAGAGGTTCAACAGCAACAGTGCCTGCAAACTTAACTGCAACATCAGCTGCCCAATCGTATGGAAGATTGTGGATACCGGATTTGCCAGCAAGCAAACTTTCCCAAGATTCTTTGGCGGTGCCTGCAACCGGAGTTGTGGCTCCAAGTCCAGTGATTACAACTTTGCGTGTCATACGAACCTCTATGTTGTTAAAACTTTGGTGTGGGGTGGCTTTCGCCACCCCACCTAAGTCTTGTTAAGTGCAAACTTACTTGTTTGCTTTTACGTAGTTGACTGCATCGCCAACTGTTTTGATGTTCTTAAGTTCTTCG
>JBDKLK010000048.1:0-9126 GCA_039795655.1 Actinomycetota bacterium | reverse complement strand
ATCAAACTTGTGCATGATTTCTCGATCGCTCACTATTACCTACTTATGTTCAGTTCTGCCGAGACAGCTGTAGTCATAATTGCGTACGCGCCAACTATGCCTATCAAAACTAGAACCCAACCGAGGGCAACTTCAAAACTTGTCGCACCAGAAATCAATGCTTGCGCTACGACGAAAGAAAAACCTTGTACCAGTAGAAACGGAGTGCGAGCCGAACCATTGCGGCGTACCAGCCCCCGAAGCACCAATGCAATTAGCACCGCAAAAGAAATGTAAATAATCACCAAAACATTAGGTGAAACATCAGAACCTGAAGTGCCACTAGTGCCAGAAACTTTTGCAGAAATCAGAATTGAAATCGCATATCCAAAAAGTCCTAGTGCTTGAAACCCACCAATCCCGAGGGCAACTAATAGCCACTTCTCGCCTTTGGAACGTTCCTTCAATGAAGTCATGCTCGGATTCTATTTCAAGAATAGAGTGCGCTCATGCGCGTAATGCTGATTACAAATCCTTTCGCCACCACCTCAGGTGGTTGGACAAAAGAGGTCATTGTGCGCAGCCTTGAAGCCCAGTTCGATTTACAAATCGAATTCACAACTCATCGCATGCATGCCGCTGAACTTGCAAAAACTGCACGACTTGAAAAGTTCGATGGCATCGTGACTTTAGGTGGCGACGGCACCATCAACGAAGTTATCAACGGATTACTTGATCCTGAAGTCGCAGAATTCCCGCAACCAATCCTCGCACCAATTCCTGGCGGACTTGCAAACGTATTTCCGCGGTCACTCGGTTTTTCTTCTGACGCAGTTTTAGCTACAGGTCAAGTTGTTGAAGCGATTGAACAAAAGAATAGCGAGCTCATTCCACTTGGAAAAATGAATGATCGATGGTTTGCATTCAACGCAGGACTTGGACTAGATGCCGGCATTGTTTCCACAATGGAAGCACTGCGCGCTGAAGGAAAGAAAGCATCGCCATCGACTTACTTGCTTGCGAGTTTGAAACACTATTTCAAAGAAGCTGATACAACCCACCCGCATCTCACGGTTGAAAACTCTGATGGTCAAACCGTTGATGATGTTTTCATGGTGATTGTGCAAAACACATCACCATGGTTTTTCATCGGTTCAGTCGCACTCGACTTTTCACCGGATGCGTCATTCAAAAAACGTCTCGATGCAGTTGCACTTACCGCGCTAAGTCCAACCAGCATCGCTGCCTATATAACCGAAGCCGCAGCACGCATCCCTACCGAAAAAAGATCCAATTCCGTCTGGCTCAAGGACACAGCCGAACTGGTGGTCACGTCCGATGCGCCGATCGCCGCCCAAGTCGATGGTGACCATGTTGGTGACATCACTCGCGCCGTTTTCACCCACCACGCAGACGCATTACGTGTGGCAGTTCCGAAGCTCGTTTAACAAAAAATCGCAACTAGTTCATTGACCAAACAATTACTCAGCGTCACGCAATCGAGGGCAGTTATTGCGAACTAGGTCACATAAAGTCCGTTTTCCTCTCAATTTCCGCAAGATTGGCTCACATTTACCTAACTTTTTGAGTGTTAACTGTTGCCTCACACCCCATTTGATGGAAAGGTTCGCCCTCGTAACGATTCAATAAATCGTTTCAAGCGTCTTCCCCGCGTGATGACCTCATGTTTTGGGCAGGGCGTGACCCCGCCAGGGGTGGACATTTCGGGCACACTCGAAATGTTGATACTAGGAGGCACACATGGACTGGCGCCATCAGGCGGCATGTCGGGACGAAGATCCAGAACTGTTTTTCCCTATCGGAAACACTGGCCCGGCCATTTTGCAGATTGAAGAAGCAAAGTCTGTTTGCCGTACCTGCCCAGTCATTGAAGATTGCCTCGCATGGGCTTTGGAATCCGGCCAAGACGCAGGCGTCTGGGGCGGTTTATCTGAAGACGAGCGCCGTGCACTCAAGCGCCGCAACCAACGTGCTCGCGCGGCAATGCGTGCACTGTAATTTTCAATAATTCTTTAATTAATTCTCAACCACAATCGGAATTTCAATTCGTGCAACCACACCTTCATTTTCACGATTCTTAATTTCTAAGCTGCCGCGCAAATCCTGAGTGACGATAGTTCGCACAATCTGCAAGCCAAGACCTTCAACTAAATCAACAGCTAATCCTGGGCCATCATCTTCAACCGTCACAACAAGTTTGTCGTCGCGCTTTGCTGTCACCGTGATTGCGCCATCGGTTTCGCGTAAACCAATTCCGTGTTCGATTGCATTCGAAATTAATTCTGTCAACGCCATCGCTAAAGCTGTTGCGTGTTCTGATTTCAACATTCCGAATTCACCAGTCAGGTTGATCGAACCTTGACGCATCCCGCGAGTCATATCGCGCACCATCAAAATTAATCGCTGGGCAACTTCATCAAAATTAATTACCGTGCCAGGTTCGTGCGCCAAAGTTTCGTGCACCGTTGCAATTGCACCAACACGACGCTGCGCTTCTTCTAATGCGCTTTTAACTTCTTCAGATTCGCTACCCCGTGCTTGCAATCGCAATAAAGCGGCCACAGTTTGTAAGTTGTTCTTCACCCGATGATGAATCTCGCGGATAGTTGCATCTTTTGTCAGCAAAGCATTCTCACGCCGACGCAATTCACTGATATCACGCAACAAAACCACTGCACCGCAATGTTTGCCATCTTCACTCAAAGGAATTGAACGCAGAGACGTGAACGCACCACCATTTGAAACCTCAGTTTCACCAGCTGCACGACCACCGGCTACTAGCATCAATGCTTCATCAGCAGGTCCTGGCGAACGAGTTAAGCGCATCAAAGTGTTTGCGAGATGTTGGCCATCGATCCCGAACGCAAGACCCAAGCGGTGACAGGCCGAAACCGCATTCGGACTTGCGAACACAACATTGCCGTCTGTATCAATTCGCAAAAAACCATCACCAACACGTGGTGGCAAAGAAGTCTTGCCAACCCCAGCACCGTGCGGGAACAAAAGTTTGACGGACATTTCCATCAGCAAATCAAAAACTTCTAGATAGTGACGTTCCAAAGTTCCTTCAGAACGCTTCTCGATATCTGAAGCTCTTTCAATGATCGCAACCACACGACCCTCGCGCAAGATCGGAAACACTTCCGTCTCTCGCGGAATCAGCGGACGAAGTTCGTGACGATTCTTGATTGGTTTTGACAGCGCGAAAGATTGATCGAGCAACGGGTTGCGACCCTTAGCCACAAACTGCCCCACCACATCATGCGGCTGACGAGTTGGACCAGTGGTTGGCCTTACCTGTGCACCGGCGATAAAGCCGCCTTCATTCCAAGTCGGCAACCACATTGTTAAGTCTGAAAACCCTAGATCTGCGAGCATCGACCACTCTGAAACATAGGACTGCAGGAACGCCACATCCTCATCTACGAGGTCTGTGCGCTCACGAGCTAGGTCTGCAAGGGTTGCCACAGTACGAGCCTAGGACTATCTGCCGTAACCTTACGCACCTGCAAATAGAAGGAGGGCTCATGAGCAAGCGTGGCCGCAAAAAGAAGGACCGCAAGAAAAAGGGTGCAAACCACGGAAAGCGTCCAAACTCTTAAATAAAACTTAAAACGCGTCTTGAGAGAAATCTCAGGACGCGTTTTTGTTTAACTAAATTTCATTTGCCGACGTTGCAAAATGTTCTTGACTTTTTTCGGGGGGGGGAGAGAGAATAAGAAAACAAATTCTATTTCACGGGGAGATATGTTTAATTTATTCTTTGGCTGGGTTGATGACAATATGTTCACAATGGCTATTGCATTCCTAATTTTGTGTTTTATTATCTACATTGTTGGAGACAAACTTGGAGCAAAAACCGATAAATGGGATTTAGAGGCGAAACAACGGAAAGAACTTCAAAAAAAGCAACAAGCATTGGAGTTAAGCAAACAAAAATGTCCAAAATGTGGTGGTAAGACTTTCTACAGGCAGCCGGTTGAAACTGTAGTTGAGCGGTATACAGCCGCATGGGGCAATACGAATGAAATTCGTGGAACGAAATATGTGAACTTCTGTAGTCAATGTAATGTTGAAGCTTTACCAAGGCATTATTTTGATAATCAAAATTCGACAACCTAAACCGCCTCAATCAACTCGCGGCCGTTGTTGCGGCTCGAGTTAACTGACATTGAAACTCGGTGTGAAGAAATTTCGTGTTCTTTCATAAATAAAGATGAAGCAGCGTCAGGTGTTCCTTTTAGCCAAGTCGACCAGTCATCGCGTTCGACTAGAACTGGCATGCGATCGTGAATGTGTTCCATTGCTTTTGATGCATCGCGCGTTACTACAGCTGCGGTTCGCAACCATTCACCTGTCTCTGGGTTTTTCCAGGCTTCAAGAATTCCTGCCATCACTGTGAATTCTTGATTAGGTTGAAAAATGAAGTATGGAATTTTCGAACCATCTTCTGGTCGATTCCATTCATACCAACCAAGTGCTGGAATCAAGCAACGAGATTGAACAAATGGTTCGCGAAAAGATGGTTTCTCTGCAATTGATTCACATCGCGCATTAATCAAACTCGCAGCTCGCGACGCGTCCTTCGCCCAGCGTGGAACCAGTCCCCACGCAACATTTCGCACAAGCCGTTCGTTACTCATCTCATCGACAACATAAATAGTTTGAGTTGGTGACACATTGAAGTTTGGTTGCACGGCATCGACGATGCGAGTGTTTGCATCGAAAAATAAACCCACTCGCTCAGGGTCTTCGGGTAACGCATATCTGCCGCACACATGCGAACTCTGCCATTCGGTGCAAGTGCTTTGCGCGGGTAACCTGACCCTGTGAGTGAATCTTCGAGCACGGACCTGTGGCCAGCCCCCGTGGCAGGCGGCAGTGTTACCGCAACCGTGCGCGTCCCAGGCTCTAAGTCGGTGACAAATCGCGCTCTCGTTCTCGCCGCTCTCGCTGACAAACCTTCAGTCATCTCTCACCCGCTGATCGCCCGCGATACCAACCTGATGATGGCAGGGCTAACTGCACTTGGTGCAACTTTTGAGGAAGTAAATGGTGGCTGGAAAATCACACCTGGAGTAATTGCTGGCAACACCACAATTGACTGCGGTCTAGCCGGCACTGTGATGCGTTTCCTACCACCGGTTGCTGCGTTGACTTCCGAGCCAGTTCGTTTCGATGGTGATCCGCGTGCACGCGTACGTCCAATGCAACCAATCGTGCAAGCTTTGCGCGATCTCGGTGCAATAGTTGATGATGATGGTCGCGGAACTTTGCCATTCACCGTTATAGGAATTGAAAACTTAAATGACGAAGTGACACTAGATGCGTCGGCATCTAGTCAGTTTGTTTCTGCACTACTTCTTGTTGGCGCAAAAATGCCAAACGGAATCACGATTCACCACAAAGGCAATACATTGCCATCAATTCCACACATCGACATGAGTGTTGAAATGTTGCGTGAACGCGGTGTGAATGTTGAAGTTAAAATCGAATCGCAAAACTCTGCCACTTGGAAAGTTTTGCCAGGAACTATTCATGCAATTGATTACGTTATCGAGCCTGATCTTTCTAACGCACTTCCATTCCTCGCAGCAGCAATGGCAACCGAAGGTTCAATCACAATTCCAGACTGGCCAAATCGCAGTACCCAACCTGGCGCGCAACTTCCTGAACTCTTGAAGCAAATGGGCGCGACCACAACCCTTGATGAATCTGGATTAACGGTTAATGGCCCAACCCACTTAAAAGGTTTAACAGCAGATTTGCGCGATGTTGGTGAACTAACACCAGTACTTGCAGCACTTTGTGCACTTGCAACCACACCATCGCACCTAAGCGGCATTGCACACCTACGCGGTCACGAAACCGATCGCCTCACCGCACTCGCTACTGAACTAAACAAAGCTGGCGGTGACGTGACTGAAACTGAAGATGGTCTCATCATTAACCCTGCCCCACTTCACGCAACCGTTTTTGAAAGTTACGAAGACCATCGAATGGCTACCGCAGGCGCTGTTGTTGGTCTCAAAGTTTCTGGCGTACAAGTTGTAGATATCGCTACGACTTCCAAGACGCTTCCAGATTTTTCAAACATGTGGCACACGATGCTTAACCCAAACGTGCAAGGCGACAAATAATTCATGGCTAAACACCATTATGACGAGGACGACTTCAAGGCTCGTCCAACTCGCAGCGGTTCTCGCCCACGTTCTAAAGATCGACCTGAATACAAAAACACCACTTCAGGTTTTGTTGTCGCCGTAGATCGCGGAAGATTCACCGTAATGGTCAATGAGGGTGAAAGCGACGAAGCACTTGTCTACGCAATCAAAGCTCGCGACATTGGTCGAAAAGGAGTTCTGGTCGGTGACAAAGTTCAGATGCAAGGCGACACTTCCGGAAATCCAGATTCACTCGCTCGCATTGTCGTAGTTGATGAACGCACTTCGCTGCTGCGTCGAAGCGCTGACGACACTGATGATTCCGAACGCGCAATCGTCGCAAACGCTGACCAAGTTTTAATCGTGCAAGCTCTTGCTGACCCGACACCACGTATTCGTTTTATCGATCGATGTGTGGTTGCGGCGATGGCTGAAAACATCACACCGATTGTGGTTCTGACTAAAGCCGACCTGGCAGACGACAAAGAAATCCGGGAACAGCTCGCTGGACTTGAAATTCAAATCTTCACAGTGCAAAAAGACAAAGACTTAAATGAACTAAAAGACACACTGCACAACAAAATCACCGTTGTGATCGGTCACTCAGGTGTTGGTAAATCCACACTTGTGAACGGCCTCGCACCGAACGCAATGCGCCCTACAGGCGATGTGAACGACGTAACTGGTCGTGGCCGCCACACTTCCACGCAAGCTGTCGCCATCCACCTTCAGGACGGCGGCTGGATCATCGACACCCCAGGCGTTCGTTCATTCGGTCTTGCCCACATCAACGCCGAAGACCTGATTCAGTTCTTCCCTGACCTTGAAGACGGTATCGACGAATGTCCACGCGCTTGCTCACACAACGAAGAAGCCTGCGCCCTTGATGCCTATATCAAAAAAGAGAACTTAAACCCTTCCCGACTCGATTCACTCCGACGCCTGATCACTTCACTTTCCGCTGCTGAATAATTGCCTAATGGCTAGCAATCAAGACAAACTCGATTTCGCCCTCGCACTTTCTGAGGTTGCGAACCAAATGGCGTTAGCAAAATACAAATCAACTTCACTAAAGATTGAAACCAAACCAGATCTCACACCAGTCACCGAAGCCGACACTGCTATCGAAAAAGAACTCCGCAAACTAATTGCCCAAAACCACAACGAACCAGTACTTGGTGAAGAGTTTGGTCAAGAAGATGTCGACCCAGACAAACCACACTGGATTATTGATCCAATCGATGGCACCAAAAACTTCGTTCGCGGTGTTCCGGTGTGGGCAACACTTATTGCATATGTTGAAAACAACACACCAACTGTTGGGGTTGTTTCTGCCCCAGCAATGAACCGCACTTGGTGGGCATCAGACGATGGAGCTTTCACAAAAGATCCGCACAACCAAACCACAAAACTTGAAGTCTCAAAAATCACCGACATCAAAGACGCATCATTCTCGTACTCAGACAACGTCGGCTGGGATCGTTATCCAAAAGGCGAAGAAGCTCTCGCCTACCTAATCAAGAACTCTTGGCGCACTCGCGCATACGGCGACTTCTACTCCCACATGCTCGTTGCCGAAGGGGCTATCGACATTGCTGCCGAACCAAACCTCGCGCCTTGGGACGTTGCCGCCCTCATCCCAATCGTCACCCAAGCCGGCGGTCAAATGACTGGCTATGACGGAACTTCTTGCCTAACCGCAAAAGCTGGCTTAACCACTAACGGTTTGTTGCATTCCCAAGTTATTGATTTGTTGAAGTAATAATGAAGCGCCGCAACTTCATAAAACTAAGTGCGTTAATTTTTTTAGCAACTACTTCAAACAAAACTGCATTCGCTGCGCAATCTCGCACACTCACAAACGGTGTTGACGTTTCTTGGCTTCCTGAAGTCGAGAAATACCGAAAGAACTTCTTCACTCGTTCAGGCAAACCAATGGACGGTATAAAACTCCTTAAATACCAAGGAGTGAAAGTCGGACGTATTCGTGTCTGGGTTGATCCTATAGATGCAAACGGAAGTCTCGAACGAGCGTTAAAGCTTGCTAAGCGTTTAAAAAAAGAAAAAATGCAAATCTGCATCGACCTACATTTCTCAGACACTTGGGCAGACCCTGGACACCAAACTATTCCAGCGGCATGGAGCCAAGACGATATTGATTTACTAGCAACTCAACTTCGCATTTACACAAAGCAAACCCTCAAGAAATTCAATGACGCGGGCTGCACACCCCAATGGGTTCAACTCGGAAATGAAATTACGAACGGAATGCTTTGGCCACTTGGTGCGATGAACAGCAATGACGAAAACCAGTGGCAAAACCTGAGCAAACTCCTCGATGCAGCTCACAGAGGAATGCGCGCTGTCACGCCTAACGCTAAATCAATTCTGCATCTTGATTGCGGCGGCGATTACTACCGCGTGAAATGGTGGCTAGAAAAAGCAGATGAATTCGGGATCAATGATTTCGATGTCGTGGGTCTCAGCTTCTACCCTCAATGGCATGGAAACCTGGAGGATTTATCCTCCGTACTTCATCACATTACGACTGTGAACAAACAAAAAGTCTTGATTGCAGAAACTGCATATCCATGGACTGACCAAACATTCGGCTCTGATGTTTACGACGTATCAAATCCCGCACTGCCAAATTACCCATACACAAAAACTGGTCAAGCAAAGTTCCTAAAAGATATACAGAAACTATTACTAGATCAACCAAACAATCGCGGACTCGGAGTTTGGTGGTGGGAAGGCCTTGCCACCAAAGTCGAATCAAACAATCAAATCTTCTGGAACGGTGGAATGGCTAATTCAGCCCTAGTCGATACAAACCGAACTGCACTGCCATCGCTTATCCAGCTAGGCAAGATTTAGTAATACTGATTATTGCAATAAATCAGATTGGCACGGAGCTCTATAAAGTATTCGAATAGTGAATAATGCAAATATCCGATTCTTA
>JBDKLK010000047.1:0-9310 GCA_039795655.1 Actinomycetota bacterium | reverse complement strand
GCTGTGCCGTAACGACTCTTTATGTATTTAGCCCCGAGTTGAACTTGGATCTCTGGGTTTTTGCGGAACTGTTTGATGCTGTACCCGTTGGCAAGGATTGCCTTTTTGTTTAGTTGTGGGATGCCAACGTAGTAGTTACGTGCACCTAGTGCGCGGAACTTCCAAGCAGATTCCTTACCCCAAAGCTTCGCGAGGTACCCGAACTGCTTCTTGTTCCAGTTGTAGCGCTGGGCAATGTGCTGTTTTGCGTACCATTTTGCGTAAGCGGGGGTTTTGTGGAAACTCTTTGACTGCTTTGGCGCAAGGTTGCGAGCAGTCTGTATTGATTTCTTGGTTAGAGACTTGAAAACTTTGAATTCTGGCGCACCCATGTACATGAGAACTTCAACTGGAGTTCCGCTTTGGCTGCCATCATTATTTCCATCGACGGTTTCATCGGTTGTTTCAGTTGATTCATCGACTGGTGTATTCGAATCATCAACCACAACTGTTGGATCGGTGTTGATGTCTTCAGCAAAAGCCGGAGTCAATGTGGTTGAAAGAAGTCCAGCCGTAAGAGCTGTAACTATCGCCATCGAAAGGGCTCGAATTGGGGTACGAGTCATTGGGTTACCGTGCCGTTATAAACCTGTGGAGCGCAACCCGAAACCCTTGGAGTTTTCCACATTTTGCACCCTTTAACCCTAAGGTTTTCCGACTTTTCGGGCATTACGGGGTGTGGAGCGTCACATCTGAATAGGTTTTAGCGAGTCGTTTTGGAGCTAATTGCCGTAGCGGCGCTGCCGAATTCCATAGTCTCTCAAGGCACGCAAAAAGTCGATGCGGCGGAAATCTGGCCAATATGCCTCGCAGAACCAGAACTCTGCGTGGGCGGTTTGCCACAACAAGAAACCAGATAGCCGTTGTTCGCCAGAAGTTCTGATAACTAAGTCAGGATCAGGCTGACCTTTTGTGTAGAGATGGTTCTCGATAGCTTCGGCATTGATCATTGCAGCAATCGCCTCTGGGGAATTTCCTTTAGCGCCCTCTTCGCGGATGTAAGAGCTGACAGCATCGACTACTTCTTGCCGGCCGCCATACCCCACGGCGAGGTTCACTTGCATAGTTTTGTTGTTTTGGGTTTCTGAGGTTGCTTTGTTCAGAGCATCCTGAACTTTTTGGGGCAAAGCATCAAGGGCCCCAACAGCCTGCAGCTTCCATCTGCCATCTTTAGATAAATCAGATGCAGCTTGTTCGATGATTCCCAAAAGTGGAATCAATTCCGATTCAGGACGGCGCAGATTGTCGGTAGACAAAAGCCAAAGGGTCACGACTTCAACATCTTGTTCCGCGCACCATTGCAAGAACTGGGAGATTTTGCTGGCTCCAACTCGATGACCGCGCGATGTTGGTCCACCTTGGTTGGCAGCCCATCGACGGTTGCCATCAAGGATCACTCCGATGTGGCGAGGAGTTGGGAACTTGTGTAAACGTTTTGCAAGACGCCGCTCATAAATAGATTCAAGCGGCGTACGAATTGCAGTCTTGATTTGGTTTAGCACAGTGGCAGACTACAACGATGAGCGAAGCAATTAAACGAGATGAGTTCTTAGAAAAGCATCAAAAGATTGATGTAGAAATCGGTGTCAATTCGGTGATTGCAACCTGCGACCCAAAGGCATTGATTTCTGGTCCGCTAAATGGTGCAGCAATTTTGATCAAAGACAATATTGAGGCGATCGGATTGCCAGGATCTGCAGGAAGTTTGGCTTTAATCGACTCCCCTGCCAAACGAGATGCAAAACTCGTCACGAATTTGCGCAATGCGGGTGGCGACATTGTTGGTTCAACAAATCTTTCAGAATGGGCAAACCTTCGCTCAACCCAATCAACGAGCGGCTGGTCGGCAGTTGGTGGTTTAACAAATAATCCGTGGAGACTGTCGCATAACGTTGGCGGTTCTAGCTCTGGCTCTGGTGCTGCGG
The DNA here is from genome assembly GCA_039795655.1 of Actinomycetota bacterium. Classification (GTDB taxonomy): domain Bacteria; phylum Actinomycetota; class Actinomycetes; order S36-B12; family UBA5976; genus JAFMIT01. The sequence goes on along the minus strand of JBDKLK010000047.1, from coordinate 7,346 downwards.
TTGCAGCCGGTCTTGTGACTCTCGCTATCGGCACCGAAACTGATGGCTCCATCATCTGTCCTGCTGCACTAAATGGCGTAGTCGGTTTGAAACCAACAGTCGGTTCGGTCTCAACACATGGTGTGGTTCCGATTAGTTCCACCCAAGACACCCCTGGCCCAATTGCTGTAAATGTCGAATGGGCGGCGCGCGGTTTCGATGCGTTGAGTGGTCAATCTGTTTTTTCAAAGCTTTCTAATGCCCAAGCAATAGTTTCGAAACTACGTGTTGGAGTTGCCGAGAAATGGCTAACCGAAGATGACAAAACCGATGGTGTTTTTGAGCAAGCCATCGCAGTGGTCAACAAATTAGTTGCAAAAGTTTCTTCATCAAATATTCCAGAATTAACCGAGGAAGCCAGTCTCAATGAATATGGAATTTTGCTAAATGAGATAAAAGATGAAATGGCTCTATATCTTGCCGAGCGCCCAGGATCTCACGTCGTAAAGAATCTTGAAGACATCATCAAATTCAATCTCGAAAACGCTGAACTTGAAATGGCTTATTTTGGTCAAGAACATTTTGAGCGTGCGGTCGCAAGCCCTGGGAAAAAGAGTGATGAATACTTGAAAGCAAAAGCGGATGGTCAAGACTGGGCAAGAAGAATCTGTTTTCAAACCGCACTTGAAAATCACGACTTATTTATTGCGCCTGCGTATGTGCCTGCTTGGGAAAACAAACTCGGTAGCCCAGATAACTACGGCGGTGGAAAAGTTTCTTCCCCGGCAGCGGTAGCTGGCTATCCCCTGCTTTGCATCCCTATGGGATTGGTAGATGGAATGCCAGTTGGTTTAGTAATTGCTGGCAATGCAAATAGCGAAACTGATCTACTCGCACTCGGATTGATGCTAGAACAGAATCTAGGTTGCAGACCAGAAGATGGCTTCAAGCCTGCATTTATCAAAGGAAATTAGTCCTTCAATCCAAATCGATCGTGAAGTGCACGTAATGGTTTTGGCGCCCACCAGTTCCATTTGCCTGCAATTCGCATTAATGAAGGTACGAGTAATCCGCGGACGATGGTTGCATCTAGCAAGATTGCGAATGCGATACCAAAACCCAGCAGCTTCATGTTTGTGACAGAAGCGGTCACGAAAGCAGCGAAAACTACGGCCAACAGAACTGCTGCTGCAGTAATAATTCGACCCGAACGCTGCAAACCAAGGGCTACTGCTTCTTCAGTATCGCTGCCGTGGTCGTGTTCTTCCTTAATGCGGGAAAGTAGAAACAGTTCGTAGTCCATCGATAGACCAAAAGTCACAATCGCAATCAAAACCATGCTTGAGGTATCCATGGTTCCGGTGACTGTGTAGTCGCCAGTCAGGAATTGCAGGTTTCCATTTTGGAACATCCAAGTTAGCAAGCCCATTGTTGCGCCAAGACTCAACACGTTGAGGAAAACAGCTTTAATAGGCAACAAGACACTTCCAGTGAACAAGAACAAGATGATGAAAGTTGCAACTGCAATCCATAGCAACACCCAAGGCAATTGCGATGCAATTCCGTTTTGCGAATCGGTGAAATCGGCTGCGCCACCACCGACGATTGCGCGGGTATCAAGTGCCCGAATCTCGGTTATTTGATCCATCGACTTAGCGGTTCTCGAAGTAAGGGTGCTTATCGCTCTAATACGATCGTAATCATCAGTTTGCATTGTCGAAGTAGGCCAACCGAATTCTGGCCCGAGGGCAGTGAATACACCTTCTGCATAAACACCTGCTTGAGTTTCTACGCGAGTGATGTCATCACGTTTTGAAAGCTCATTCGCAAAGTCTGCTAAATCAGTATCAGAAATCGCGCTCTTGAACATGATTTCAATTGGAGTTGATTCTTTGGATGTAAAGTTTTGCCGCAAGATTTTGGATGCCACTGCTACTGGATGATCTTTAGCAAGAACTCGATCATCTACTTGACTAAAAACAGCGCTTTTCAGCGGCAGCATCATCGAAACCAACATCACAAGAGTTGCAGTGACAGTTATCCAAGGATGACGCATCACAAATCTTGCAACACGAGACCAGATACCTTCATCGGAAGGGGCAAGAGATCCGCGACGGATTTTGAAGGAATCAATTTTTCCGCCAAGAACTCGAAGTGCAGCTGGTAAAAGCACTAATGCTCCAACAATTGCAGATAAACAGACCAAGATGCCTGCATATGCAAAAGACTTAAGGAATTGTTGTGGGAAAAGAATTAATGATCCCAACGTAATTGCGACTGTTAAGCCAGAATACAAAACAGTACGACCAGCGGTGTGAACTGTATTTTTTACAGCGGTCTCGATATCTCGACCAAGTTTTTTCTCTTCACGGAATCGATTTACGACCAGAAGTGAATAGTCGATACCAAGGCCAAGACCAAGACCTGTAATTAGGTTTAGTGCAAAAACACTGACTTCAGTGAACTGTGCAACTGCCCAGATCCCAAACATTGCACCAAGGATGGAAGTTAGACCAACAATCAGCGGCATCCCAGCTGCAACTGCGGTTCCGAAAATCAGCAACAACAAAATCATGGTCAATGGAATGCTGACGGTTTCCGCAAATTTGATGTCTTCGGTGATTTGGCCATTTATGCCATTCAAAATCGCACCTGTGCCGCCAACATAAATTTCAACACCGTTAATTTTGTTGGGGAGTTTTTCATCAATATTCCGAGAAATTTCGTTACGGCTATCTAGTGAGTCGCCGTTGAGATAAATCATCACCAAACCAAGGTCCGCATTTTTGCTTTTAAGTTGAGAATTCAACTGCGCCTGCGGTGCAGTCCAATATGCATTTACCGCGTTAACGCCTTCAACAGATTGAACTTTGTCTAGAACACGGGAATACGCTGCAATGGTGTCTGCTTGATCTACTGCGCCAGCAATTCCAGACTTGCCAAGCACCAACGTTAGGTAAGGCTCTTCAACTTTGAATTCGTTGTCGAGCAAATCCCAAACTCTGTCGCTATCACTATTTTGATTTCCATAACCTCCACCTGAAAGAGATGGAATTACTGTGGTGCCGAAGATGCCAGCGCCTATGAACAAAATTGAAGTTATTGCGAGCACAATTCTTGGGTGATGCACAGTTGCGTGTGCGATCTTCTTAAACATAATTCCTTATTCTTTTGTTGTTAAAACAGCACGAGTAAAATCGAATTGTTCATCAAAACCAATTGCTTGGTACATGGCTAATGCTCCACGATTCGTTGCACGAACGCCAAGATTTACGGTCTCTGCTCCTCGCGCAAAAAGCTCTTGCGCAGTTGTTAGTGTGACCAAACTCCCAATTCCGTGTCGGCGCGCAGATTCGGCTACCGAAACGGACGAAACTACATAGGCTCCGGTTTGCCATTTAACCCCAGCGGCTGCACCAACAATTTCCTTTTCTGAATTTCGCACTACTGTCCAAAACAATATCTCTGGATTCCCCGGCCAAACAGATGAATCGGGTGCGCTCAGTTGAAGCAACCTTTGAATTTCACTATCCGCCGAGCCATCAGTGACGATTTCAACATTAGGCGAAACGCTTTTAGGCGGAAATGGATGGGCGCGACGCATCCAAACTACATCGCGGGCATTTTCAAAGTTCAATTGATTTGCAACTGCAGTAGGTAATGAAACCATTGTGACGACATGTCCCATAGACGCAGCTTCGTTCAAGATTTTTGCGTAATCTAAGAGTTGAACATCGCCAGAAGCTGTTAGCCATGTGTGATCTTCAAGTTCGGCTAAACAAAAGTTGGCAGAATCTGTTACCCATCCCTGCACAAAAATCTGCGGTGTGATCATCGCAATCTGATTCCAATGGGCATGAGGTTTGTATTCATCCCAAGAGTTAAATCTTTTCATTTCCGCCAAGCTGTAGTTGGTTTACCAAGGTTTTGGAGCTGTAAGTACAGTGGCCAATCCAAGCAAAATCATGACGATGCCGCCAATCGTGCGCATTGTGACTAGTCGATTCGGCGAGGAAGCGAACCAATCTCGAGCCGTTCCAGCTAATAGTCCGTAAATACTGTCGAAGGTGAATCCAAATACACAAAAAACCGCGCCAAGTGATAGCAGTTGAAGCGTGATTGAAGATGAAAAAAGTGGATCTACAAAATGTGGCAGAACTGCGGCGAAGAAAACGATAACTTTTGGATTGAGAATGCCAACTACAAAACCTTGTTGAATGGTTTTTAGTTTTGTCGGGGCATCTCCAACAACTTCCATAATTGAATTCGCGGTTGAGACGCGGTGGCGAATCGCATCAATCCCAAGCCAGATGATGTATCCGCCGCCAACAATTTGCACCAGCGAATAAAGAAGATCTGAGTTTTGCAAAATTGGACCGAGTCCAAAAGCGACACCAACACTTAGAATGAAAACACCAATCGTGTTCCCTAAAACCGTTAGTACTGCGATGGTTCTTCCCCATGAAATCGCACGGGCGATTGTGAAAAGAACGCTTGGCCCTGGAATCAAAATGATCGCCATCGCGGAAATTATGTAAGGAATTACGTGCTGCGGGGCAATCATCGGTAACTCCTAGGGATACCCCTGGGGGTATGCTTGAACAGTGCTTGAATTTTACGCCAGCGAGATAAAGAGCTTTTCCAGCTTCTCCATGGCTTCGGTATCACTGGTCTTACCGGTAACACAGGTTCGCAAGCCCCCAGCGACTAATCGAAAAGATGCTTTGTCCATTGCTTTACGAACTGCTGCGAGTTGGGTAACCACATCAGCACAATCACGGCCTTCTTCAAGCATGCGAATTACGCCACCGATCTGGCCTTCTGCTCTCTTGAGTCGTTTAATTACTTCATCTGTGGTCATGTCATCGAGTTCCATGGCACCCTCCCAATCAAGACAAGAGTCTACCCCTAGGGGTATGGCGAACAAGGAAACAAAATGAATCGAGTCAAAATGAATCAACCGAGAAAAGTCGCAATCATTGGTGGCGTAGCTGGCGGTATGTCAGCAGCCACTCGCCTACGTCGGCTTGATGCATCGGCTGAAATCACAGTTTTCGAACGAAGTAACTACGTCTCATACGCGAACTGCGGATTGCCTTACTTCCTCGGAGGTGTAATAGATGAACGCGATAATCTTTTGTTACAAACACCTGAGTCGCTACACGCAAGATTTGAGTTGGACGTTCGGGTCAATCACGAAATCACCGGTATTGATCGCATCAACAAGATTATTGTTGGAAAAAATCTCGTAACTGGTGAAGAGTTCAGCCATCAATATGACTCTCTGATTTTGAGCCCTGGCGCAAGTGCGATAAAGCCACCAATTCCAGGAATCGAAAAAGCATTAACGCTTCGCACAGTTGAAGATGTTGATCGGCTGGTAGGACAAGTTTCTAAACATCCGAAACACGTTACGGTCATCGGTGCTGGATTTATTGGAGTAGAAACCGCAGAGAATCTACGCCACCGAAACATAGAGGTTTCGCTCATTGAAGCAGCTCCACAAGTGCTTGCACCACTTGATATTGAACTTGGAAATTTAGTTGCCGCAGAGATTCGCAAACACGGTGTTGATTTGCGTCTCGCATCCGCAGTCACCGAAATTGATGATACAAGTGTCACACTCAAGAATGGTGAACGAATTGAAACCGAGCTCGTCATTTTGGCAATTGGTGTAAAACCAGAAACAAGTCTTGCAACAACTGCCGGAATTGAAATTGGTCCACGGGGTGGAATCAAAGTAAATGAGTTCCAACAAACTTCTGACTTAAGCATCTATGCAATTGGTGACGCCGCAGAAAAGATTGATGCCCTAGACAATTCTTCAACGCTTATTCCACTTGCCAATATCGCAAACAGACATGGCCGTGTTGTGGCTGACCATATTTGTGGTCATGCTGTTCGTCCAGTAGACGCAATCGGTTCCGCGATTGTGAAAGTTTTTGATTTAACAGTTGCAACAACAGGTTGGAATGAAAGAAAACTAACGGCAGCAGGCAAGAATCTGCAAGCGATTCACACTCATCCTGGTTCACACGCCGGCTATTACCCAGGCGCCGAAAGTATGCACCTAAAACTTATTTTTGATCCGATGACTCAAGAAATCCTTGGAGCGCAAGCCGTAGGAAAAGATGGCGTAGACAAACGCATTGACGTCATCGCAACAGCCATCCGTGCCGAAATGCTTGTGAGCGAACTTGCAGATCTCGAGCTTTGTTACGCACCACCGTTTGGTTCAGCAAAAGATCCAATCAATATGTTGGGTTACATCGCAGACAACATCATCAATGGCGGAAGCAAAACCGTGCAATGGCATCAAGTTTCAGAACTTCAACAAGCTGGATACAAGGTAATTGATGTGCGAACTGTTGCCGAATTCGAAAATGGCCATATTCCCGATGCAATCAACATTCCAGTGGATGAATTGCGAGCCCGGATTTCAGAAATCCCAAAGACAGATTTGATTATCAACTGCCAGGTCGGCCAACGTGGACATACTGCAACAATGCTGTTGAATGAACTCGGATTCGATGCAGCAAATCTTGATGGTGGATATGTAACTTGGAGTGACGCTCTCCAAAGCTAAGCAAAGCCGTTAAAGTTTTTGCATGGCAATCTTGATTGACTACCCGTATTGGCCCAGATGGGACCGAATGTGGTGCCACTTAGTTAGTGACCAATCGCTGGATGAGTTGCACGAGTTTGCCCGCGAACTTGGCATACCGGAACGCGGATTCGGTGGAGATCACTACGACGTTCCTGCGGAATACCGCCAGCGCGCAATCGAACTCGGAGCTATTGAAACAGATTCTCGCGAAATCGTTCGAAGACTAATTGCATCAGGTTTGCGCAAGCGCATCCATCATCAACCTTAATTATTTATAACGCTTCGAGATTTTCTTCTCAACAATGAATGTGTAAACCGGAATGGTGCCAGCTAATATGTTGAGAAACAATTCTTTGTAACTCCATTTAGCTTTAAGTCCGAGATCAATCGTGACCAGCGTATAAACCATGAAGATCCAGCCGTGTGCCATCCAGCCATATGAAATCCAAGCATCATGATGGCCTAGAACGTACTTGTAAGGCAATGCCACAAACGCCAGGAATGCCAAAACGGAACCTGTGAATAACGCCAGGAATCGGTACCGTGAAACCGCTACTTCAAGTTCTTTTTGTTTGAATGAATCGTTCATTTGATCTCCTCTGGATTGAGTCTATCTTTCTCAAGTAATTCATCGCGGACGAATCGCGAATAAAGAAATACCGCAAAGATGGCAAAGATCCACCACTGCCACGCATAGAAAAGATTCCTGATGTCGATACCGACTGGAGGCAGTACGACTAATCGCTGAGGTACATCTCTT
>JBDKLK010000046.1:0-9360 GCA_039795655.1 Actinomycetota bacterium | reverse complement strand
ATATCTAGATCTTTCGAATATGCAATCAAAGTATTTGCACTGAGTTGTCTTTCAACTTTTAAGTGACTCAGATACTCTTTAATTTGATTGGCGATAGACATAATCCCTCAAGATAGCCTATGAATCTAAACTTGTCTGAAAATACGTTCTGAATTAAAAAGATTTTCTCGCATTGGCCAATCAGCTTCAGGGCTGCGCAGATTTGACTCACCTAGCGCGATATAAGAAGTGAGGCCTAGAACAGCAGTTGGACTGGAAATCTCACCTTTTGCCACAGACGCCATTAGTTGCTCAAGAGGCAACCACTTCGGTTCGAGTTCAGATTCCTCAGCATCTAGTTTGGATGCATCAAATCCTTCAAAAACTAAATCTTTAGCGAGAAATATCCGCACGGCTTCGGTAGATGAGCCAGGTGTAGTACAGAAGTCAACGAGCGTCCACCATCTTTTTGCGCTGTATCCAGTTTCTTCCTTGAGTTCTCGCCTAGCTGCTTCAAAAGCCGATTCCTCCGGAAAATCAAGCAAACCTGCGGGAATTTCGAGAAGATTTGCAGCTACAGGATGACGATACTGATGAATGGTTAAAACTTCGTTTTTGTCATTCACAGCAACAACTGCAACGGCGCCCATGTGTTTAAGGTAATCCCGAGTGACATCGTGACCACCAAGAGTGAAAGTGTCTTTGACTATTGACCAGATTTTTCCGCTATATTCAACTGATGTCGATACAACCGGCACCTTTCTAAATGAATCGAAATGCACTTCAACTACTTAATAGCAGCTGAAATTAAGCCTGCGAAAAGTGGATGAGCACTCGTAGGTCGTGACTTGAATTCAGGGTGAGCTTGAGTCGAAACGTAGTACGGATGTTGATCAGCTGGAAGCTCAACGAATTCCACGAGTTTGCCGTCTGGAGACAAACCAGAAAAAACTAGCCCAGCTTTAGATAAATCTTCGCGGTAGGCATTATTTACTTCATACCGATGACGGTGGCGTTCTTCAACAATTTCGGAACCGTAAGTCTTTGCAATCACGCTACCGCTTGCGAGGTGTGCAACATATGAACCTAGACGCATAGTTCCACCCATATCGCGCTCACCTGAAACAACATCGTGTTGGTCATTCATCGTCGCAATAACTGGATTCTTCGATTCCGGATCAAACTCAGCACTCGCTGCATCTTTGATTCCTAGAATATTTCTGGCATATTCAATAACCATGCACTGCAATCCAAGGCAAATACCAAGAGTTGGAATCTTGTTTTCGCGAGCAAATTTCAACGCACCAAGTTTTCCTTCGATTCCGCGAACTCCGAAACCGCCAGGTACTAGAACTGCATCAACATCACCGAGGGCATCTTTCGCGCCTTCAGGAGTTTCACACAAATCAGATGCAACCCACTTAATTGATACTTTACAATCGTTTGCAAAACCACCAGCACGCAGGGCTTCAGTAACAGAAAGATAAGCATCTGGTAGATCGATGTACTTACCTACCAAAGCGACAGTTACGTGATGTTTTGGCTGATGAACTACACGTAGTAATTCATCCCAGGTCTTCCAATTAACATCTTTGAATGGCAAACCAAGTCGACGAACGATGTAGCTATCGAGACCTTCGGAATGCAAGACCTTCGGAATGTCATAAATGCTTGGTGCGTCTACTGCTGCCACAACTGCAGGCTGATCAACGTCGCACATGAGTGAAATCTTGCGTTTGATTGCATCTGGAACTTCGCGATCGCAACGCAGAACCAATGCATCCGGTTGGATACCGAAACTACGCAACGCTGCAACAGAATGCTGCGTAGGTTTAGTTTTTAGTTCGCCAGATGGACCGATGTATGGAAGCAAAGAAACGTGGATGAAAAATGCATTGTCTCTTCCGATGTCATGGCGAACCTGTCGAGCAGCTTCAATAAATGGAAGCGACTCAATGTCACCGACAGTTCCACCGATTTCAGTGATGACAACATCCACATCTTCAGTTCCCATTGAGCGAATTCGAGATTTAATCTCATTCGTAATGTGTGGAATAACTTGTACTGTGTCACCAAGATATTCGCCGCGTCGTTCTTTAGCTATAACTTGCGAATAAACCTGACCAGTTGTGACGTTTGCATTAGCAACAAGATTGACGTTCAAGAAACGTTCGTAGTGACCGATGTCCAAATCGGTTTCGGCTCCGTCTTCAGTAACGAATACTTCGCCGTGTTGGAATGGATTCATCGTCCCGGGGTCGACATTCAAATATGGATCTAGCTTTTGCATAGTTACGCGAAGTCCGCGTGATGTAAGCAAATTACCTAAGCTCGAAGCTGTCAGTCCCTTACCAAGACTTGAAGCGACGCCGCCAGTTACAAAGATGTGTTTAACTTCTCGAGCCTTGCTCAATTTGAACTCCCGCGAACCAATGTGCGGCGGGCAAACCCGCCTGTCCACGGGGGTTCAGAGTAACACCAGCAGGGCTAAGCCCTGAGAACCACGCGGTGAACCTGCCTTGGAATTATGTTTCTAAGGCAAATTTCTCACTATTTGAGGTGCTAGCGAAACTAGAACAGGGATTCCGTCGGTTTTTCCGATTTATGTGCCATGGTCATAGCCAAAAGCTCCTGCGCATGGGCAGTAGCTGATTCTGAGCCTTCCAGACCTGCAAGCATTCGAGAGAGTTCAGTAATTCGCTCTTCTTGTTGCAAGGTTGAAATTGAAGTTTGAGTTACGAAACCATCAGTTGATTTCGAAACGTGAATATGCTGATCAGCGAAGGCTGCAATTTGTGGCAGATGTGTCACAACCAAAACCTGCGAATGTTGACTCAGCTTTTGAAGCTTCTTCCCTACGGTTATTGCTGCAGCACCAGCAACACCAGCGTCAACTTCATCAAAAATCAAAACTGATGGACTTGAAGATGACATCAAAACTACTTCGAGCGCCAACATCACACGTGAGAGTTCGCCACCTGAAGCAGCGTTGGCAACGGATTGCATTTTCAATCCGGGATTTGCGCTAAAAACAAACTCAATTTTGTCTTGACCAGTTTCACTAATCTCAATTGGGGTTATGTCTACTGCAAAAGTTGCATTTGGCATTGCAAGTTCTCGGATCTCCGTCGTGACTGCTTTTTCAAAAGCCTGAGCAATCTCTTTTCGAGAATCACTCAGTAGGGCAGAAACTTTTCGCGCTTCTGTTTCATTCTTTTTTACTTGCTCTTGTAGTGCTTTCAGTTCAACACCATCTGGATCAATCAAAGCCAATTGCCGACGGGCGGTTTGACTCCATGTAAGCAAGTCAGATTCCTCAGGTCCATGTCTAAGCAATAATGATTTGATTTGCCTCTGTTTCATCATTAAGGAATCTAAGTCTTCATCTTCGGAATCAAGAATTGTCAATTGTCCTTGCAAGTCAGATTCAAGTATTCCTAATTCGGAAGATAGTTCAGCAATCTTGCTTGCCATTCTTGCCATTTCGGTGTCATTTTTGAGTTTATCGAGTGCGGACTTTGCGTTACGGAGAGCGCTGTTCACCGGAAATTCTTCATTTTGGATAGCAACCAAAGCTGTTTCGAGAGCAAATCTGAATTCTTCTTTACGGCCAACTCTCTCAACCGTTTGCGAAATCTCCTCGACAATCCCCTCGCGAATAGCTAATGAATCGAAAATTGCTAAATCCGCCTTTATGTTTTCAGCATCAGCTAAAAGCTGCTTCCTTGATTTTTCCACTTTAGTAAGTTCAAGAACTGTTTGTCTCCAAATAGCATAAGCTTTTGAAAAATTCACAAGTACGGATTTATGGTGAGAGTCACCAAAAGAGTCAAGAAGTTCTCTATGGGTTTGTGGTTTAAGCAGCCGAAGACTGTCATGCTGGCCATGAATTGCTAACCACTTTTCACTTATGTCTTCTAGCACTGAAGACGGAAATGGTCGGCCACCTAATACTGTCTTGGATCGTCCCGAGTGCGGAAATGTTCGGCTAACTAGAAGCATTTTGTCTTCAAGCTGAACGCCAATTTCGGTAATGTGGTCGATTAACTCATCAGTTGCTATTGATATTGCTGCGTCGACTGTCACATCACTGGGTTGAATGCCGACCACATTGGGTTTTTCACCGCGCAAAATGCGAACAGCATCTAGAAGTAAAGTCTTTCCAGCACCAGTTTCACCCGTAATTGCAACAAAACCAGACTTGAAATCTATTTCTGCTTCTTTAATTAGTCCAAGGTCTCGTATCCGCAAGGATTCAAGCATTGTCGGTTTCTCTCCACGATGTGGTTGGTAGTCTAAATTTCTTAACGAGTCTCTCAGCAAAAGATGTCGAATGAATACGAGCAAAATGTAGATCTTTTGCAGAACCAGTGACGAGCACTAAGTCCCCGTTTTGCAATTCGAACTTTCTTCTGCCATCTAGATTTAGAGATGCTGCATCAGAAAGAATTTCGCTTTGAAGTTTTGAAGTTGGGTTGAACACAAGTGGACGCGCAAACAATGCATGAGCAGCAATTGGAACTGTAATGATCGCTTTTGTGTTAGGCCAAAGAACAGGCCCACCGGCACTAAATGCATAAGCGGTGGAACCCGTCGGTGTTGCAACGATAAGGCCATCGCCCGAAAAAGCCATTAAAACGGTGTCATCTACAGAAACTCTTAGTTCAGTCATCAATTCAGTTGAAACTTTTTCGATTGATGCATCGTTGATTGCATAGCTCTCAAATACAGATATACCGTTTCGAACAACTTTTACCTCTAGCATTGTTCGAAGTTCAGTTTCCCAAGTTTTATTTACGATTGTTTCAACTGCAGAATTAACATCTGTCACCTCAGCTTCGGCCAAGAAGCCAACTCGTCCGAGATTGATTCCCAAGATTGGAATGTCATATCCGTGTGAAAGTTCTACAGCTTTAAGAATCGTGCCGTCTCCACCCAAAACCACCAAAATTTCGCAATTGGCAAGTTCGGAGGAATTCTCTGGATTGATTTCTAAACTAGCTATCCCATGCTTAGAAAGCTGATTCGAAAGTTGAGCAAAAAGTTCAGCAACTAGAGAACGGTCACTATGGAGTACGACGCCAACGCTTCTACTCATTGCGGACCTTCCTCTACGGCTCTGCTCACTAATTCTTCAATAGTTGGCTTATCTTTGCAGACTCCCCCTCTAGACAACCACACGAAATACTCAACATTTCCTGAAGGCCCTGGTAAACCGCTAGCCACTACTCCCCGCAGTGCTAAATCAAGACTTTGGGCGGCTTCAACCACACCAATGACCGCTGCGGCTCGTAAAGCTGGATCTGTGACTACTCCCTCACCAATGTCGTCTCTTCCAACCTCGAATTGGGGCTTAACCATTAGCAGCATTTGAACATCATCACTGCAAACTCGTTTCAATGCTGGGAGTACGGTTTTTAGTGAGATAAAAGACAGGTCTGCAACCACAAAGTTCGGAATGCAAGACAAGTTATCAGCTTCTAAATAACGAATGTTAGTGCGCTCAATAACTTCTACGCGCTCGTCCTGTCTCAATTCCCAAGCGAGCTGCCCATAGCCAACATCTACAGCGATAACTTTCTGCGCTTCTCGCTCAAGAGCCACTTGAGTAAACCCGCCAGTGCTCGCACCAGCATCGAGCACAATACAGTTTGCAATATCTAAACCTTGCTCAGAAAATCTGTCTAATGCACTGATTAATTTATAAGCACCACGGGATACATATTGTTTTGAAATTTCCTCTTTTACAACAATTGAAATTGAATCGCTAACTTGTCGCGCAGACTTACTACTTACAACTCCGTCAACTAGAACGAGACCGGCTTCAATTAATTGCTGGGCCTGTTCGCGTGAACGAGCGAGCTTTCGACGCACAAGTTCTGCGTCCAAACGAGTAAGCATTAAAAACTTTAAGACAAATCTGAAAGAGTGTCTTGAAGGCGACGATGAATGTCTTCGAAAATTCTTTGTTTTTCTTCCGTAGGAAGGTCGGCGCTGTCTGCAAGCAATTCAAGAGCTGCATCTACCCGCTCATCACCAGTTTTTTCAACGAACATTTGCAATGGCAATGTGCCTGATGTGGAGACTTCTGTTGAAACTTCCGTTGAAACTTCTAGAGATTCGTCAATATCAACTAACTCTGATTGGAAATCTGTTGTTTCTTCCACGAGTTCTCCTGCTCAATTAGCGTGCGAGCGTAATTTACCTTAGCCGCGAGTCCAGCGATTAGGGGCATTTTCAGATTTAAGAATGGTGAGATCTGCACTCACATACGTGGGTTGGCTGCTTGGATTTTCGGGGATATCCGAAACCTGATGAACACCAGTTAGAACCAAAAGGCTATCTAGACCACACGCAATAGCGCCTTCAATATCCGTGTCTATTCTGTCCCCAATCACCAAGGCGTTTTTGGCATTGAGCCTGCGAATCGTCTCTAAGAAAAGCTCTGGTTGTGGCTTACCTGCTACCAGCGGTTCAATCCCCGTGAGATTCTCAAGTAACTGAACAAAAGTTCCGTTACCCGGTCCAAACCCATACGGGGTTGGCACTGTTGAATCTCTATTTGTGGCAACCCAAGTTTTACCTCTAGAAATGGCAAGTGCAGCAGTGTTCAAATCCCACCAGGATGTATCCACACCATGACCCTGGATAACACCTTCGACCTCTTCAGCAATCACATCGTTGGAGACGTGATCTCGAGTGGCGCGAATGGGATGTAATCCAACTTCTTTTACAGCTGTTTCAACTCCACTGCCCCCAACCACAAGTACTTGAGATTCTGCTGGAACTTTGGATGCTAGCAATCGAGCGCCAGCTTGTGCACTGGTTACAACATCTTCATCGAGGATATTTAGACCCAAATCCCGAAGATGTTTTCCAACTTGTGACTGAGTTCTAGATGCATTGTTTGTAGCAGCACTCACTTTCACATGGTGACTCACTGCATTGACTGATTGAATCGCGTTTGGAACCGCATCTTGTCCGATGTAAACAACGCCATCTAAATCAAGAATTATTGCGTCATATTTGTTCCAAAGCATGCATAAAGCCTAACGGCGATTTAATTTTTCCGCTAAAGATTCTGTTTGCTTACTTTTTTAAGGGAATGCACTTCCACTTCAATTCGAGAACTGCTTACGCCGCCAGCTTGCCAAAAACGTGAACGTAGTTGGCCAGAAACCGCAATAGATTGCCCGATTTCAAGATTTCTTACTTTGGTTATCAAACTATTTGGCACTTGATTAAGTTCCAATACACACGGAACTGAATCACTTCCCGATTCGTCTCGCAGTACCTTGATTCGCCAGTTCAAAACAGTTCGATCATCTGCCAGCACTCGTTCTGCCGGCTCCTTGGAAATTGTCCCGCTAATTTCTACTAAATTCATATCAACTCCTAAAGCAAAATTAGAGGTTGATATGAATTTCTTAACACTTTACCGAAAACTGTGTAAAACACGGTGTTTTTCGCCACTGTGTAGAACTCACGGGCAAAACTACATTTCGGAAACTTGAACGGCTCTTTCTGCAGCATCAGTTAAATCATCAGGATCGCTTAGTGATGTTTTAACAAACCAATCGCGCGCCTCGTCATATCGCTTTAACTGAAGCAGAGCATTTGCATACGCGTAACGAAGTCGAGTAATCGCATTGCTCTGTTTCTTTGAATGCAATTCAGGGCATTCCAAAGTTGCAAGGGCCGCTTCATATTGATGCAAATCAGCACGTGCACCAGAAATTACGATTCGAAATTCAATTCTGGTATCAGCATCTAGTGAACGGACCTGATCACTTTTTGCAAGATTCAAAGCTTTTTCTGGTCTACCTAGACCGCGTTCGCAATCTGCCATAAGTGGCATGAAATGCGGATCGCCAGTGATACGTTGATAAGTGCGGAATTCATTTAGTGCTTCCGCCCATTTTTCGTTGTAGTAAGCAGCTAAACCACACATCTCGCGAACACTCGCTAAACGACTTCCTTGGCTTCGAGCTGCAATCGCATGTTGATATGCACGTTCTGTGTCATCATCTTCAAGTGCCATCATCGCAGCGGCTAAATGCTTACCAACATAATCAGCACCCTTTGGTGAAATATTCCTTAGTTCAGCCAAAACTTGTTTTGGAAGCATTTTGGTATCAATATCTGCAGATACTTCAATGAATTCATCTTGAGTAACTTCGCGATTGCGAACGCCACCACGTTCTTTTGCGCGCCCTACTGGTGCACCAACCGCTGTTCCGCGGCGTGGATGATTATCAAAGCCTGTTTTACTTGATGGTAAACGCGGCGTACGAGAAGTTGAACCGCTACGTGGTGAACTTTCACGGCGTGGACGGGCATCTTCACGACGACTTTCGGTACTGCGACTATTAGAACGACGATCGCTATCACGACCTGAATCTCTACGGCTATCTGTTCGGCGTGAATCAGTGCGACGATTGTCACTTCGACGATCATCAGTTCTGCGATCATCAAATCCACGGCTTTCAGATGAACGTGAACCTCTGGTTTCAGAAGTTCTAGGTGAAGAAGATCTTGGTGATGAACTTCTGCGCTCATCGGATCTTCTTTCACGACGATCGGTGGATCTATTTCTATCTGTTGATCTTCCTGTATCGCGATTAGAACCTCTTGGAGAACTGCTTCTTGGGGAATCGGAACGACGATCGTCACTACGACGTTCATCCGAATCGCCTCTGCCATTCGAACGGCTTGAACTTGGTCTACCAGATGACGGACGACCGCCAGTTGATCTGCCACCGAATGCCGGACGACCAGAACCGGAACGACCGCCTGTTGATCTTCCTTGCGATGAGCGACCACTGCCGCCGCGACCACTTGAACTTCGTTCTGCCATCTTGATTTCTCCTGAAAATAAAAAAGGGGCCACCTTGCGGTGACCCCTTTTGAAAAATTGCCCGGCGGCGTTCTACTCTCCCACACCTTCGCAAGTGCAGTACCATCGACGCAGAGAGGCTTAGCTTCCGGGTTCGGAATGTAACCGGGCGTTTCCCTCTCGCTATGGCCGCCGAAACTCTATTGAGTTGACAATCTCACCTAGATTTTTGATCTAGATGCCTCTATTTCTAGAGGGGTTCCCGACCGTAACTCGGGAACCGCACAGTGGACGCGTATCAAAAAATCACTAAAAAGTGGTAAGTCCTCGGCCTATTAGTACTGGTCAGCTGCACGTGTTACCACGCTTCCACTTCCAGCCTATCAACCCAGTCATCTACTGGGGGCCTTACCATGTTTCCATGTGAGAGTTCTCATCTTGAGGCGAGCTTCCCGCTTAGATGCTTTCAGCGGTTATCCCTTCCGAACGTAGCCAACCAGCCGTGCTCCTGGCGGAACAACTGGCACACCAGAGGTTCGTCCGTC
>JBDKLK010000045.1:0-9412 GCA_039795655.1 Actinomycetota bacterium | reverse complement strand
CTGTTGATTGAGCAGTAATTACTGCTTCTCCACGACTCAGCGCCTGTACTTCTTCTTTGTCCGCCATATCGATCAAACGAATCGCACCGCGAGCAGCTAGTGGTTTTGGAACTGAAAGTTCAGACATAGTGCCGTCTGGCAAAAGTGCCGGCACATCAACAGCGTTGTGACGGGCGTAAACGCCAGGAGATGGCAAAGAGCCTGGGTGACTACCACTCTTGAAACGCAATTCTGAAAGATCTTTTTGAGTTAGTGGTTTTGTTGCATGTTCGCGATGTGCCAAAACCATTGCACCAAGAGCTGCGGTGATCAACAGTGCCGATGTTGCTTCGAATGCAAACAGATAATCGG
This sequence comes from Actinomycetota bacterium, assembly GCA_039795655.1. GTDB lineage: Bacteria > Actinomycetota > Actinomycetes > S36-B12 > UBA5976 > JAFMIT01. The sequence continues at coordinate 9,061 of JBDKLK010000045.1, read as the reverse complement.
TGAAAATTGATGCAGCAAGTGCTTGGAGGTTGTCATCAGCTTCAACGTAAACTCGATCAAACCCAATATTGGTAATAGTTAAGTTGCCGAGAAGTCCAACCAAAATAACACCCAGCGCGCCTCCACCAAGCAGAGCTGGAACTCGTTGACCCTTGATGTTTTCAGATAGTGAATCGCTGGAATCAACACCCACCACCATCAAAACGAACAAGAACAACATCATTACGGCACCGGTGTAAACAATGATTTGAACCATGCTCAAGAACGGTGCTTCGAGTACCGCATAAAGCACTGCGAGGTTGATCATTGTTAGTGCAACAAACAATGCGCTATGTACAGCCTTTTTACTGAACACCATTCCTAGTGCACCTAGCACCGAAAGAACTGCGCAAACCCAGAATGTGAACTCCATTTAGTTCACCTGTCCTTGATTTAAACCAGCGCGAGCTGATACTTCAGCAATCTGCGCATCAGTTGCGCGAGAGATTTTGCCGAGGTAGTAATCCTTTTCGGTTGCACCTTCAACCATGCTGTGTGGGGCTGCAACCATGTTTGGCATTAATGGTGCAAGTAAATCCTGCTTTTCGAAGATCAAACTTTCGCGAGTTTGATCAGCAAGTTCGAATTCATTTGTCATTGTTAATGCACGAGTTGGGCATGCTTCAATGCAAAGTCCGCAGAAGATGCAACGCAAGTAGTTGATTTGGTAAACACGTCCATAGCGCTCGCCAGGTGAGAAGCGTTCTTCTTCAGTGTTATCTGCACCTTCAACCAGGATTGCATCAGCCGGACAAGCCCAAGCACAAAGTTCGCATCCAACGCACTTTTCAAGACCATCTGGGTGACGGTTAAGTTGGTGACGACCATGGAAGCGTGGCTTCGGTGGGTACTTATCTTTTTGATCTGGGTAATTCTCCGTGTTCGGTTTTTTGAACATGGTGGAGAAGGTCACCCAGAAACCACGAATTACTTGTGGGACACGAGCCATTTCTAGGACTCCTCTACCTGTAACGAAGGTTTTTCAGATTTTGCAATTTGATTTGGCATTGGTGGGACTGGATGTCCACCAGCAAATGGATCAAATTCTTGAAGTTCATTTTCTTCTTCAGCCAATTCAGCTTTGATACGACGATTACGAACTTCTTCCCAAATCCAACTGATAAACAGCAAGACAGTTAATGGAATTAGCAACCAGCGAGCAGATGTTGCGAGGTCCATTCCTTCGATGTTGCGAGTTGCACGAGCAGTCGCCACAATCAAAATCCAGCCAATTGAAACCGGCAACAGAACTTTCCAGCCAAACTTCATAAATTGGTCGTAACGCAAACGTGGAAGAGTTCCGCGCAACCAAATAAACACAAAGATAAAGACTGAAATCTTCATAAAGAACCAGATCATTGGGAACCAACCAGAGTTAGCGCCTTCCCAAAGTGAAATTGGATAAGGCGCACGCCAGCCGCCAAGGAACAACGTGGTTGCCATTGCAGAAACCGTCACCATGTTGATGTATTCCGCAAGGAAGAACATCGCGAACTTCAATGATGAGTATTCAGTGTGGAAACCACCAACAAGTTCGCCTTCCGCTTCTGGAAGGTCGAAAGGTGCGCGGTTGGTTTCGCCCACCATTGCCATCACATAAATAATGAATGAAGGCAAAAGCAAAACGATGAACCATGTTCCTGCTTGTGCCGCAACAATTTGTGATGTCGAAATTGATCCTGCGTACAAGAAAACAGCAACGAACGAAAGTCCCATTGGAATTTCGTAAGAAATCATTTGTGCGCTTGAACGAAGTCCACCGAGTAGTGCGTATGTAGAACCAGAAGACCAACCGGCCAAAACAATTCCGTAAATACCAATTGAAGCAATCGCTAAAACGTAAAGAACAGATACTGGGAAGTCTGTTAGTTGCAAAGGTGTTGTCGTTCCAAAAATTGAAACCTCAGGACCAAATGGAATAACTGCGAAAGTCATAAACGCAGGGACTGCAGAAAGTACTGGAGCTAACCAATAAACCGGCTTATCTGCAGTGCGCGGAATAATTTCTTCTTTCAGCGCAAGCTTTACACCGTCCATAAGGGACTGCAATGAACCACCAGGACCGACGCGGTTAGGTCCAACACGCATCTGCATCCAGGAAACTACTTTGCGTTCCATGATGATTGTGATCAATGTGACCAAAACCAAGATTACGAAAATCGCAACAGCTTTAAGAATTACCAACCACAAAGGATCGATACCAAAAACTGCAAGATTTCCGTCTGCGGCAATCAGCGAATTCACATTCCACCTCCGCGCTTGATAGTCACGACATTGCCATGGGCAGCTCCGAGAGCAACCCGAACTTGGCAATCAAGTGAGTTTGTTGGCAACCAAACTGTGTTTTCAGCCGACTCAATAAATACTGCTTCAACGCTGATTGAACCAAGTGAAGTTGAAACTTCGATTACGTCACCTTCATTGATTGAGTGCGCAGCTGCAGTTTTGGCATTTAGTCCTGCAACTACATTGCGAGCGGTCGCTGCCAAGAAAGGTTCACCCTCTTGGAGTGCACCTTGGTCAAGAAGTTGGTTCCAAGTGCTCAAAGTTAAACCATTGTGAACATCTGCACCGTGATTAGGTGCAGCAACACGATCGGTTGCAACAGTGAACTGTGCAAGTTCTGCACGAAGTTGTGCAACATCTTGTTGACCAATGAATACATCCATTGCATCAGCAATCATTGAAAGCACACGAGCATCTGTCAAAGTATTGTGTTCGCGAATTGCTTGGCTGAAAGGACGGGTGCGACCTTCCCAATCAACAAACGTTCCGGATTTTTCAGTTACAACTGCGACTGGCAAAACTACATCTGCTAGTTCAGTAATTGCTGAAGGACGAATTTCTAACGAAACTACAAATGGTGTGGTTTCAATTGCTTGAATTGTTGATGCAGCATGCTGTGTGTCTTCTACGGAAACACTAGTTACTAGCAACGCAGAAATTTCTCCGTTTGCTGCTGCGTGAACGATGCCACCGAAATCTCTACCTGATGTTGCAGGAATTTCGTTTACATCAGTTGCCCAAATTTGCGCAGCAAGTGAACGAGCATTTGCATCAGTTACTTGGTGACCGTTTGGAAGCAAGTTTGGAAGTAGACCAGCTTCGACCGCTCCGCGATCTCCTGCACGACGTGGAATCCATGCAAGTTTCGCACCAGATGATTTAGCTTTTTCTGCAACTGCTGAAAGCAATCCAGTTACTGAAGCTGCGCGTTCGCCGACCAAAATCACAGTGTCTGCATCAATTGCTGCTTGAGAAAGTGCTGCAACTTCATGACCTGCAGCTGTTGCGATTACGTTTGCATTTAGCTTCTTGTTTCCAGAAGTTAGATGTGAAGTGATCGCAGTAACTTTTGTGCGACCCTTGCGAACAGCTTTGCGCAAACGAAGTTGAATCATTGGACTTTCGTCTTCTGGTTCAAACGCAACAAGCACTACATGCTTTGCTTTTTCTAGATCTGCGTAAGTAACTCCAAGTCCACTGCCTGCAACTAACGCGCCGAGGAATGAAGCTTCTTCAGTTGAGTGTGGACGAGAACGGAAATCAACATCGTTGGTGCCGAGCACTCCGCGAGCGAACTTAGAAATCGCGTAAGCATCTTCCAAAGTGTGACGGCCACCAGCAAGAACTGCAGTTGAACCTTTAGCTGCCAACAAACCTTTAGCTGCTACTGCAACTGCTTCAGTCCAAGAAGCAGTTCGCAAAACTCCGTCTTCGCCACGAACTAGCGGATGGGTCAATCGGTTTTCTTGAACGTATGGGAATGCAAAACGACCTTTGTCGCAGTTCCATTCTTCGTTTACTTGTGGATCATCCCAAGCCAGACGGCGCATCACGTTGCCGCGACGAATGTCGGTACGAAGCGAACAGCCGCTTGCGCAGTGTTCACATGTTGTTGGCACAGAGACCAAATCGAATGGACGGGAACGGAATCGGTATTTCGCACTTGTCAGCGCACCAACCGGACAAATCTGAATTGTGTTACCTGAATAGTAAGAATCGAATGGCTGGTCATCTGAGATACCAACTTGTTGGTGCGCACCGCGTTCTAGCAACGCAATCAGCGGATCGCCCGCTACTTGGTCGGCGAAACGTGTACAACGTGCACAAGAAACACAGCGTTCACGATCAAGTAGTACTTGAGCTGAAACATTGATTGGTTTTTCAAACTCGCGCTTTTCACCATCGAAACGTGATTCGCCGCGACCGTTTGTCATTGCTTGGTTTTGAAGTGGGCACTCGCCACCCTTGTCGCAAACTGGGCAATCAAGTGGGTGGTTGATTAGCAAAAATTCCATCACACCTTTTTGTGCTTCGTCTGCAACTACAGAAGAAACTTGAGTGCGAACTTTCATTCCTTCTGCAACTGTCATTGCACAAGAAGGTTGTGGTTTTGGTTGACCTTCAATTTCCACCAAGCATGCACGGCATGCTGCAACTGGATCTAGAAGAGGGTGGTCACAAAAACGTGGAACCTGAACACCTAGTTGTTCTGCCGCGCGAATAATCAGAGTGCCTTTTGGAACCTGCACTTCAATGTCGTCAATTGTTAAAGTGACGAGTTCGACTGGAGTGTTATCAATAGTCATCAGACATTCGCCTTCGTAAATACGGTAGTGGCTGTTGGATCAAATGAAATATCTGCAGCGGTGCGAACTCCGGCTTCGAATTCTGTGCGGAAGTGCTTCATCGCTCCAGGGAATGGAGTTGATGCAGCATCACCAAGTGCACAGAATGAACGGCCCATGATTTGTTTGCACAATTCATCAATCTTTGCGAGATCAGTTTCTTGGCCTTCGCCTTTTTCAAGACGCTTCAACAAACCACTAATCCAGTAAGTACCTTCACGACATGGTGTGCACTTACCGCAAGATTCGTGTTTGTAGAAAGAAAGCCAACGGCTAACAGCTTTGACCACACTTGTAGTCTCATCGAAAACCATTGGTGTGCCAGTGCCGAGCATTGTTCCGGCTGCTGCCATATCTTCGTAAGTCAATGGCAAATCAAGATGTTCCTCGGTCAACATTGGAACTGAAGATCCACCTGGAACCCAGAACTTAAGTTTGTGACCATCGCGAATTCCGCCAGCATGTTCAAGAAGTTCGCGCATTGTTGTACCAAGTGCGGCTTCATAAATACCTGGCCGTTTTACGTGACCAGAAACTGCAAAAAGTTTGAAGCCTGGAGATTTTTCGGTTCCCCATTGCTTCAACCAATCAGCACCATTGCGGATGATGTATGGAATGTTTGCAATAGTTTCAACGTTATTAATAACAGTTGGTGATGCATACAAACCAGCAACCGCTGGGAATGGTGGCTTTAGTCTTGGTTGGCCTCTGCGTCCTTCAAGTGAATCGAGCAACGCTGTCTCTTCACCACAAATGTAAGCACCAGCACCAGCGTGAACAACTACATCAAGATTAAAACCTGAACCTTGAATGTTTTGTCCAAGTAATCCAGCTGCATATGCTTCTTTAACCGCATTGCGAACGCGACGAATTACGTGTGGAACTTCGCCACGGATGTAAATAAATGCGTGGTTTGCGCGAATTGCGTAAGAAGTAATCGCCACACCTTCAATAAGTGCGTGTGGATTTGCGAGCATCAAAGGAATGTCTTTGCAAGCGCCTGGTTCAGATTCATCAGCGTTAACAACTAGGTAGTGAGGTTTGCCATCGTTTTGTGGAACGAATGACCACTTCATACCAGTTGGGAAGCCAGCACCGCCACGACCGCGAAGACCAGAATCTTTTACGGTTGCGATCAATGAATCAGGATCTGATTTCAAAGCTTTAGCGAGTGCTACATAACCGTGATGGCGTTTGTAACCTTCAAGTTTGTATGAATCTGCTTCATCCCAGTGGGCAGTCAGAATAGGAGTTAAAACCATATTGATCAGACCTCCGAACTTGGTAGCGTCTGGCCAACTTCTTTGGCACGGTTCAAACCTGCAAGCATTTTTGCATCAATCGCTGGGGCATCGAATTCATTGTCATCAAAACCAGCTAGCTGGCGTTCTGATGCTTGCAAACCCTTGATTACCGGCCCGCGAGTTGATTTAACTTCTTTACCTTCACGCAAATCAGCAATCGCTTTGCGAACACCATCAACTGTTGCATCGTCGAAGAATTCCCAGTCGAGTGTTACTACAGGTGCGTGGGTGCAAGCAGCTTGGCATTCGATCTTTTCAAGTGTGAAGTTGCCGTCTTCGGATGTTTCGTCGTGACCAGTGTTTAGGTCGCTTGAAATTGCATTCCAGATTGCATCGCCACCAAGAAGACCACACATTGTGTTTGTGCAAACACCGACGTGATGATTTCCTGTGTTGTGGCGCTTGTACATTGTGTAGAAGGTTGCAACTGCAGCCACTTCTGCGGTTGATAACTCAAGCACATCTGCACAAAGTGCAATACCGTCTGCAGAAACTAAACCTTCAACGCTTTGCACCAAATGCAACATTGGCAAAAGTGCAGAACGGGAATTTGGATAACGACTAGCAAGTTCTTTTGCTTCATTCCAAGTTGATTCTGGAAAAGTCATTAGCGGTCAACACCACCCATCACCGGATCGATACTTGCAACGACAGCAATCAAGTCAGCGACCTGTCCACCTTCAGCCATTGCAGGCATTGCTTGCAAGTTGTTGAAAGAAGGATCGCGGAAGTGAACTCGGTATGGCTTTGTGCCACCATCAGAAACCATGTGAACACCAAGTTCGCCACGTGGACCTTCGACAGCTTGGTAAACCTGACCGACAGGAACTTCGAAACCATCAGTGACAAGTTTGAAGTGGTGAATCAAAGCTTCCATTGATTCACCCATGATCTCTTTGATGTGATCCAAAGAGTTACCTTGACCATCAGCACCAACTGAAAGTTGTGCAGGCCATGCAATCTTCTTATCTGCAACCATAACTGGACCTGGCTGCAAACGATCTAGACATTGTTCAACAATCTTCAATGATTCGTTCATTTCTTCAAGACGAATCAAGAAACGACCGTATGCATCGCAAGAAGTGCGAGTTGGCACATTGAATTCATACGTTTCGTACCCGCAGTAAGGCTGAGTCTTACGCAAATCCCAAGGCAAACCGGTTGAACGCAAAACTGGACCGGTCATACCAAGTGCAACACATCCTGTTAGGTCTAGGTAGCCAACGTTTGATGTGCGCTTCATCCAGATATCGCTATCGACCAAAAGGTCGTTGGTGTCTTTAAAGTTTTTCTTCAACTTCTCGATTGCTTCGCGAATCTTGAATTCAGCATTTGCTGGTAAGTCTTGCGCCAATCCACCAGGGCGGATGAACGCGTGGTTCATACGCAAACCTGTGATGTATTCGTAAAGTTCCAAAATGATTTCGCGTTCGCGCAAACCAACAGTCATAGCTGTCAATGCGCCAAGTTCCATACCACCGGTTGCTAAGCAAACAAGGTGTGAGGAAATGCGATTTAGTTCCATCAACATAACGCGAATCACATTTGCGCGTTCAGGAATTTGATCGGTGATCCCAAGAAGTTTTTCAACTGCCAAGCAGTATGCAACTTCGTTAAAGAATGGAGATAGGTAATCCATACGAGTTACGAAAGTTACGCCCTGTGTCCAAGAACGGTATTCCATGTTCTTTTCGATACCAGTGTGCAAGTAACCAATTGCACTGCGAGCTTCTTTTACGGTTTCGCCTTCAAGTTCCAAAATCATTCGAAGTACACCGTGTGTTGATGGATGCTGAGGACCCATGTTCACAACTACGCGTTCTTGTTGTCCGTCAGGAGCGCCATGAACTGAATCCCAGTCGCCACCAACAACAGTGTGAACACGACCTTCAGTTGTGTCATAAGAATCAGCGTAAAGATCTTCGTTGCTCATCGGTATGACCTCCGTTCGCTTGGTGCCGGAACGGTTGCGCCCTTGTATTCAATTGGAATTCCACCGAGTGGGTAGTCCTTGCGTTGCGGATGACCTGGCCAATCGTCTGGCATTTGAATGCGAGTCAATGCAGGATGACCATCGAAAACAATCCCGAAGAAATCGAATGTTTCGCGTTCATGCCAATCAGCTGATGGCCAGATTGCGGTAACTGATGGCATATGTGGATTTGAGTCTGGAACTGCAACTTGCAAACGAACGCGGCGATTGTGTGTCATTGAAAGAAGTTCAATGTTTGCAACTAGTTCGCGGTCTTTGTCGCCAGGGAAATGAACACCAGAAACTGAAACGCAGACCTCAAAGCGAAGTGTTTCGACATCGCGAAGGGTCTGCGCTACTGAAACCAGATGTTCAGCTTTTACGTTAATACACATTTGGTCGCGATCAATTACATAAGAATCAATCGCCGCATTAACAGCAATACCTTGCTTTGAAATATTCGCTTCCAGTTGATCTGCAATGAAATCAAAGTAGCTTCCGAATGGGCGCGAGGTTGCTGCAGGAAGAAGAACTGGTCGAACTAGACCACCGAATCCTGAAGTGTCACCAGAGTCGTGATTGCGAAAAGCACCGATGCGAACATCGATTTGGCGGCTAACTGTTTCGTTGCCAGAAATTTCTACTGAATTTTCGTTTTCACTCATTGCATTAATCCTTTTTGCAGATGTAGTGGAGTTGATGCAAGAGCTTCTTTTTCTAGGATTGCGATTTCGCGTTCACGGTTGATTCCAAGCTTTGTGCTTTGGATTTTTTCGTGAATTTCTAGAATCGCATCGATCAACATTTCTGGACGTGGTGGGCATCCTGGAAGGTAAACATCTACCGGAACAATGTGATCTACACCTTGCACAACTGCATAGTTGTTGAACATACCGCCAGAAGATGAACAAGCACCCATTGCCAAAACCCATTTAGGTGCAGCCATTTGATCGTAAATTTGGCGCAATACCGGCGCCATTTTTTGCGATACGCGACCAGCAACAATCATCAAGTCAGCTTGACGTGGTGAACCACGGAAAACTTCCATACCGAAACGTGCAAGGTCATAACGACCTGCACCTGTTGCCATCATTTCGATTGCACAGCACGCCAAA
>JBDKLK010000044.1:0-9421 GCA_039795655.1 Actinomycetota bacterium | reverse complement strand
CCAAGTGTTGTTGGTCAAGATGCAAGCGCTGCACGTATTACTTTGGCTAATGAAGGCTTTATAGTTGAAACAATTTATGCCGAATCTGATGAGGTCGCAGCCGGTACTGTGATTTCACAAGATCCTGCAGCTGGCTCTAAAGCTGATTTTGAATCAACTGTAACAATTACAGTTGCGAAACTTCCAGGTGATCCAGATCCTGGCGCTGGCGATCCAAACGCATAAGTTTTAGAAACTATTTCTTAGCAACAACTGGAGCTAAGCCAGCGGAATTTGCAACTGCGTTTTTGTCACCGCAAGTTTCTAACCATTGCGCGAGCATGCGGTGTCCACCTTCAGTCAAAACTGATTCAGGATGGAATTGCACACCTTCTATTGGCAAAGTTTTGTGACGCAAACCCATAATTACTTTTGATTCGGTTTGTGCAGTAATCTCAAAATCTTTTGGAACTGTTTCGTTCTCTACAGCGAGAGAGTGGTAACGAGTTGCAGTGAAAGGTTGTGGCAATGAATCCATCACGCTTTCACCTTGATGAAAAACTTGTGAAGTTTTTCCGTGAAGAAGTTCTGGCGCGCGACTGACTACTCCACCGAAAGCTTCGGCAATAGCTTGATGACCTAAACAAACTCCAAACAATGGAATTTTGCTTTCTGCGCAGTAATGCACCATGTCGATGCAGATGCCTGCATCTTTTGGAGTGCCAGGTCCTGGCGACAAAAGCACACCATCAAAATTCTTAGCTTCATTCAATGAGACTTCGTCGTTTCGCTTTACAACAACTTCGGCACCTAGTTGGGCTAAATATTGCACGATGTTGAAAACGAACGAGTCGTAATTGTCGATTACTAGGACCTTGGTAGCCATAGGCGTATTGTCCTGAAAGTGCGGATTTTTCAGCACCGGCATCCAAATCTGCAGGTCTTCGTCTATCCTTCTCCCCAACTAAAGGAGTACCAATGCCAGTAAGCCGTCGTCGCAAACAAGACAACTACGTCCCGATCACGACCTCGACCGAGCCTCAGAAGTTCGAATCACCACGCTGGTTGGCTCCGCTTATGGTTGCATGCCTAATCATTGGACTTGCCTGGGTAGTTGTTTTCTACGTAGCTGGCTCATCTATCCCGTTTATGGCTGATTTGGGCAACCTAGGCAACATTGGAATTGGCTTTGGCTTCATGGCGGTGGGATTCTTCCTATCGACCAAATGGCACTAAATTCTTAAATTACACGCTTGTAATTCATCCCCAGTCTGGGGAAAACTTGTGGATAACTCAGGAAAACCTGTTTAGCGACGCTTTCGAAGCTGGACGATATTTCCAAGTACTAGTCCGGTCAAAAGCCCACCTAAGTGGCCATGCCAGTCGATTCCGGGAATCACAAATCCAAGACCTAAGTTGATGGCAATCATTGCCATCAAACCGCTGGAATCAAAATTGAGGCGACGGTTAATCGCGATCCAGGCGCCAAATAGGCCGAACACCGCACCCGATGCACCTACTGAAAATGCAAATGGTTCATTCATGTATGCGGAAAGTAATCCGCCGCCAATACCAGTCAAGAAAAAGATAACTGCGAATTTATATTTGCCTATTCGGTTTTCTAGTGCAAAACCAACTTGCCAAAGCGCGAGCATGTTGAATGCAATATGCATGAAGTTTGCATGCAGAAACATTGAGGTGATTATTCGCCAGTACTCGCCATACTTCAAAACAAAAACTGGGTTGATACCGTAATTGAAAAAGAATTCATTTGTGTTGCCAAAAGAAAACACAAAAGCTGCAACACAGATTCCAATAATTAGTTGCGTGATTCTAGGTTGACTAAAAGAATTTAGAGTCTTAACTGTCTGCTTATCTTTTGCGCATTCAGGGCATTGAAAACCAACCGATGCGATTATCTGGCAGTTTGGACATATGTGTCTGCCACAGCGCTGACATGACACCCCAGTTAATTCATTGGGATGCCATGCGCAACGTTGTTGTTCAGTCACTGTTATTCAGAGATTGTGATGCTCTTGATCAGAATTTCTGTCTTTGGTCGATCTTGTGCACCAGTTGGAGCTGTTGCAATTGCATCAACAACTTTGCGGCTCGCATCATCAATTACTTTGCCGAAAATTGTGTGTTTGAAGTTCAACCACATTGTGTCTGCAACTGTGATGAAAAATTGTGAACCATTTGTGTTTGGTCCAGCGTTTGCCATTGCAAGAATGTATGGCTCATTGAAAACTAGTTCTGGATGTGGTTCATCTTCGAAACGGTATCCCGGACCACCACGACCAGTGCCTTCTGGATCTCCACCTTGAATCATGAAGTTAGGAATTACGCGGTGAAATGGCACATTCGTGTAAAGCGGGCCGTTGCCTGGCTTGCCAGTTTTTGGATCCATCCACTGAATTGAACCATCTGCCAAACCGATGAAGTTTGCGACAGTTTTTGGAGCGTGATTTGGATAAAGCTCAATAGCAATGTCGCCAAGAGTCGTATGAATCGTTGCGGTTGTCATTTTTTCCTTTATTTTGGTTTAGCGAGAACGCTTACAACGCCCAACCATAGAGCAACCGCTCTGCCGATGCCTCCCGCGAATATGAGAGTAGCAAGACCAACTGTTCCGCCCAATAAATAGCCGATTGTCAGCACAACAATTTCTAGTGAGAAGCGAACCCGGCTTACTCTCACCCCAGTTTTGTTATGAAGAGACGTCATCAACCCATCGCGAGGACCCGGACCCAAATTACAAGTTAAATAGAGCGAGGAACCGATACCAACTGTGAGCACTCCAGCAATCACAGTCGGAATGCCAACTGCCAGAGTTTCAACTTTTGGCAAAACATTGATTGAAAGCTCGAGTACGAATGCAATCACCACAATGTTTGCCAATGTGCCAAGTCCTGGTCGCTCTTTCAATGGAATCCACAACAAAAGCACAACCACACTCACAATGAATGTAGTCCAACCAATATCTATTCCTGTGCGAATGGTTAAACCTTCAGAAAGCACAACCCACGGTGAATTGCCAAGTCCTGTAATCACAAGAAGAGCTTCTCCGAAACCAAAGCAAGACAATCCAATTAGCAAAACCAAAAAAGTTTTGATGCTAGCTTTCCAACGACTATCGCTTCGCCAGGAAGTATGCGGAATGGTTCGGTGCCCACGCAAAATGATTTCGCGCCACGACAGCCGATCTTCACTCACGTTTATCCTCCAGAAGTGACTAAGAATGCCACACGACGGTTCGCCGCTTGTTGCGCCTTGGTCTTGTCCTTGTTTAGGCGAGTGGTTGCACCCTTAGATTCTTTAACGATGTTAAGAGGGGTTGTTTTTCCGAGACCTCTAATCACATCATTGAAGTAAGTTGTCACAGCATTTGTTCTTGCCACTGAAAGTGCCTTCTGCTTCTTTGTAGTTTTCTTTCCGGATGCAGCTTCTTTGCTTGATGTGTGACCAGTAATGGTTAAGTTGTAGCAGAACCGTGCTGATATTTCTTTCGCAAATTTCGTTATTGCTTTCTTTGCAGCTATGAAAGAGCTTGAAGACGGTTTGGGTATCCGCTCAAAAACTGTAGAAGAATTAATGAAGCAGTTGAATGCGAGAGATTGATCGTTCGAGAAGGTTTGAAAAGGATTACAAACGTGAAAAGAAAAATCCTTTACATAAACAACTAGATTTGTTACTCGCAGGAGTTTTGGCAAACTTAATTGATGATTTCCATTTATCTCCAAAATACCGCGATCACGCGTTAACAGGAAATTATGCTGGCTATAGGGATTGCCACTTGAAGGCAGATCTGCTCCTGATTTATCAGAAGATAGATTTTGATGTTCTCTACTTTTCGAGATTAGGAAGTCACGCAGAACTTTTCGACTAAACAAAAAACCCGCCGAATAATCAGCGGGTTTTGTTTCGAGTGGAGGCTAGGGGACTCGAACCCCTAACCCCTGCCTTGCAAAGGCAGTGCTCTACCAATTGAGCTAAGCCCCCTCGAGGGGTGGAAGACTACCGAAGGTCCAATTCTTCTTCGTAGGCGTCCCAATCAAAAGCGTCTTTGATGTTCTCAAACTCTTTTGATGCATTAACAGCGCTGTAAATCACGTATGCAATCCCAGCAAGAATTCCGAGTGAAAGTAGTTTCTTCACGCGTTCCTCCTTTGTCGTGCGTGGGCCTAGGAGGACTTGAACCTCCGACCTCTTCCTTATCAGGGAAGCGCTCTAACCACCTGAGCTATAGGCCCGAATTTGCTCACAAGTGCGAGCGGTGGCAGAGGATACCTTGCCAAAGGAGATGTGAAAAATTGCCCCTATTCAGCCTTATTTTCGGACAGCTTTTCCACTTGGTCCTCAGCCAATGTGAAGGCCAATCCACGGGTGGCTGGGACGGTGGCGTTGTAAACAAAACCGAAGAGGGCAAACAGCGTGGTTGTGGTGATGATTTCAAAAATTCCAATGACGATCGAAGCGCCAAACACCACTGGCAGGGTCAATGTTTCGGTTAGCCCTGCTGAGCTTCCAGTGAGATCGCCAAGAACTGAATCAATTGATTCAAAAACACCCATACCTGCGAGCACCAGATAAATCACTAATGTAGCTGTGAACATTGTCACTGCAATTGAAAGTGAAATAAAGAAGCCAGTTCGAACCAACGACATCGGTTCTAACCGAATTATTCGCAGTGTCGCTCTGACTTCTTTATCACTGTTTGACATTTTTATTCCGAAGGTGCTTCAGGTGCTTCGATTACTTCTTCAGCGCCTTCAACTTCTGGTGCATCAATTATGTTTGCATCTTCATCATCACGTTCGACTGCGCGGGCGATGCCAACCAAAGTGTCTTCATCACTTAGGTTCATCAAGCTAACACCCATTGTGTCTCGACCGGTTGGACGGATGTCGGTGACTGAGGTTCGAATCACAACACCGTTCGATGCAACCGCAAACACTTGATCGTTTACATCGACGATGAGTGCGCCAACTAGTGCACCACGTTCTTCAACAAGTTTCATTGCGCGAACACCTTGTGTTCCGCGACCCTTGCTGTTCCATTCATCAACTGGTGTGCGTTTTGCAAAGCCACCATCAGTTGCAGTAACAACGAATGCGCCTTCGCGGACAACTTCCATAGCAAGAACATTGTCTTCGCCCTTGAATCGCATACCAATAACACCAGATGTAGATCGACCCATTGGACGCAAAGTGTCGTTACTTGCGTGGAAGCGAACGCTGTATCCCTTGCGGCTAACAAGCAACAAATCGTCTTGGTCGCCAACAAGCTGTGCCGAAACTAATTCGTCATCGTCTTTCAAGTTGATTGCAATCAAGCCGCCCGTGCGGTTTGAGTTGTATTCAGACAAAGCAGTTTTCTTGACCATACCTTGTTTAGTTGCAAGCACTAGATACGGAGCAGCTTCGTAGTTCGGGAGATCTAGAACCTGAGTCACGTGTTCATCACCACTGAACGCCAACAAGTTTGCAACGTGCTGTCCACGTGCATCTCTTCCTGCTTCTGGCAATTCGTATGCCTTCGCGCGGTAGACGCGACCCTTGTTCGTGAAGAACAAGATGTAGTTGTGGGTTGTGGTTACGAAGAAGTGTGAAACCACATCGTCTTGGCGAAGTGCTGCACCCTTCACACCACGGCCACCACGACGCTGTTGGCGGTAAAGCGCAGTATCAGTGCGTTTTACATATCCACCGCTAGTGATAGTCACAACTACATCGCGCTTTGCGATCAAATCTTCGTGACGCATTTCGCCTTCGTCAGCAACGAATTGGCTGCGGCGCTCGTCACCGTGCTTATCGACGATTGCTTTTAGTTCTTCTCGAATGATTGAACGTTGGCGTTCATCACTTGCAAGAATCGCTTCGTATTCAGCGATTTCTGCCATCAATGCATCGTATTCATTTTGAAGTTCTTGACGTTCAAGTGCGGCTAGCTTGCGAAGTTGCATATCAAGAATCGCGCGAGCTTGTAGTTCGTCGATATCAAGAAGTTTCATCAAGCCACCTGAAGCTTCTGAAGCAGATGGGCTCTTGCGAATCAATGCAATTACTTCATCAATACGATCGATTGCTTTTAGCAAACCTTGCAAGATGTGTGCGCGTTCTTGTGCTTTACGCAAACGGTATCGAGTGCGACGTTGGATAACTTCAATTTGATGTGTAATCCAGTTGGAAACGAATGCATCAATTGTTAATGTGCGAGGCACACCATCAACTAGTGCCAACATGTTTGCACCAAATGTGTCTTGAAGTTGAGTGTGCTTGTACAAGTTGTTCAAAACAACTTTAGCGACCGCGTCGCGTTTCAAAACAATGCACAAACGCATACCGGTGCGACCAGATGATTCGTCGCGCAATTCTGAAATACCAGTCACTTTGCCAGTGTTTACAAGTTCGGCAATGCGTTCAGACAAATTGTCTGGGTTCACTTGGTATGGAAGTTCAGTTACAACAAGTTGCGTGCGACCGCGGGAATCTTCTTCAACTTCAACAGCTGCACGCATGGTGATTGATCCACGGCCTGTGCGATATGCATCTTCAATACCGCGTCGACCAACGATGTATGCACCTGTTGGGAAGTCTGGTCCTTTGATGCGTTCCATAAGAGCTGTGAAAAGTTCTTCGCGGGTAGCTGTTGGATTTTCTAGAGACCAGAAGACACCTTCAGCGACTTCACGCAAGTTGTGTGGTGGAATGTTTGTCGCCATACCAACAGCGATACCCGATGAACCATTCACCAAAAGATTTGGGAAACGTGCAGGCAGAACTAATGGCTCCTGAGTGCGTCCGTCATAGTTTGGTGTGAAATCAACTGTGTCTTCGTCGATGTCGCGCACCATTTCCATTGCAAGCTGCGCCATACGGCATTCGGTGTAACGCATCGCTGCTGCTGGGTCGTTACCTGGAGAACCAAAGTTTCCTTGACCTTGCACTAGTGGATAACGTAAAGACCAGCTTTGAGCTAGACGAACCAATGTGTCATAGATCGCGCTGTCACCGTGCGGGTGATACGTACCCATAACTTCACCGACAACACGGGCGCACTTTGAGTAAGCCTTGTCTGGTCGGTAACCACCGTCATACATTGCATAAAGCACGCGGCGGTGTACTGGTTTCAAACCATCACGCACATCTGGAAGTGCGCGAGACACGATAACGCTCATCGCGTAATCCATGTATGAGCGGCTCATTTCAACATTGATATCAACCGGTTCAATGCGGCCGTGTGCGATGTTGTCTACATTTTCAGTCACGAATATGCCTTTCGATTAAATATCTAGGAAACGCACATCGCGTGCATTGTGTTGAATAAAGTTTCGGCGGCTTTCAACATCTTCACCCATCAAAACACTGAAGAGGTTGTCGGCTTGGGCAGCATCATCAAGAGTTACACGAAGCAAAACACGATTGTCTGTGTCCATTGTTGTCACGCGAAGTTCTTCGTGATTCATTTCACCAAGACCTTTGTAACGTTGCACTGATTCGTCTTTTGGAAGTTTCTTTCCAGCTGCAACACCATCTGCAATCACAGCATCGCGTTCGCGATCTGAATATACGTACTGGAAGTCATCGCGACCCCACTTGATTTTGTAAAGCGGCGGTTGCGCCAAGAAAACGTGGCCACCCTCAATTAGTGGTTTCATAAAACGGAATAACAAAGTCAAAAGCAATGTTCGAATATGTTGTCCGTCAACATCAGCATCTGCCATCAAAACAATCTTGTGATAGCGCAGTTTGTTGATGTCGAATTCATCGTGCACGCCAGTTCCAAGTGCACTAATTAGTGCTTGCACTTCGTTGTTCTGGAGAACTTTGTCGATGCGGGCTTTTTCGACGTTCAAAATCTTTCCGCGAATTGGCAAAATTGCTTGAGTTCGTGGATCGCGACCTTGTTTTGCAGAACCACCTGCAGAGTCACCTTCCACAATGAAAACTTCGCATTCTTCAGGGTTATTGCTTGAGCAGTCAGCTAGCTTTCCTGGAAGTCCGCCGCCGCCAAGCAAACCTTTGCGGTTACGTGCAAGATCGCGAGCTTTACGAGCTGCAATACGAGCAGAGGCAGCATTCACACATTTACGCGCAATGTCTTTACCTTCTGAAGGATTTGCTTCAAACCAAGCACCGAGATTTTCGTTAACAATTTTCTGCACGAAGGTTTTCGCTTCAGTGTTACCAAGTTTGGTTTTTGTTTGACCTTCGAATTGTGGTTCGCGAAGTTTCACAGAAACAATTGCGGTTAAACCTTCACGTACGTCATCACCTGTGAGGTTTGGATCCTTCTCTTTAAGAATGTTCCAGTCACGTGCAAACTTATTTAGCAATGAAGTTAGTGCAGTACGGAAACCTTCTTCGTGTGTACCACCTTCGATTGTGTTGATTGTGTTTGCGAATGTGTAAACACTTTCGGTGTAAGTGTCATTCCATTGCAATGCAACTTCAGCACTGATTCCACGGTTGTCATCTTCAGAACCAAAAGTAATAACAGTTGGGTGTGATGCACCTTTTGGTTGGTTGATGTGTGTAACGAAGTCAGCAATACCGCCGTCATATTTGTAAACAACAGTGTGAGCTTTGCCATCAACATCAACAGCTGTTTCGCGTTCATCAGTGATTGCGATTGTTAAACCCTTATTTAGGAAAGCCATTTCTTGAAAACGACGTGCAAGAGTTGTGAAATCAAAAACAGTTGTTTCGAAAATATCACCGTCTGGCCAGAATGTAACTTTGGTTCCAGTTTCGGTTGAGTCGCCAACAATTGCTAGTGGTGCGTTTGGTACACCGTGTTTGTATGACTGTTCATAAAGTTTTCCGTCACGGCGAACTTGAACAGTTAGGTTTGTTGAAAGTGCGTTTACCACTGTCACACCTACACCGTGCAAACCACCAGACACTGCGTATCCGCCGCCGCCGAACTTTCCACCAGCGTGCAACACTGTCAAAATAACTTCGACAGCTGGTTTCTTTTCAACCGGATGCTCATCAACTGGCATACCGCGGCCGTTGTCGACGACGCTAAGTCCGCTGTCTTTCAAAATTGTGACTTCGATGTGAGTGCAGTGACCTGCAAGAGCTTCGTCGACGGAGTTGTCTACAACTTCATAAACCAAATGGTGCAAGCCGCGTTCACCGGTTGATCCGATGTACATACCTGGGCGTTTACGAACCGCGTCTAGGCCTTCAAGAACCTGAATGGCACTGGCGTCGTAGGTCATTTAGAACCTTCCTCACACATAACTGAAGCCCCCAAATCGGGGGCTCAAAAAGTCGGGGGAAGCGACTTCAAATCAGGACCAAATTCGACCTAATTTTGAGACTAATTTCCTCTATTTTGGCTCACAACCTATGTGTAGGAACTTGACCCCTTTTTAGGGTAGGAACCCACCGAAATTGGGGTCATTTTTCTTAAAAATGCCTTGGTGGGAATT
>JBDKLK010000043.1:0-9691 GCA_039795655.1 Actinomycetota bacterium | reverse complement strand
GTGAATGCGCGAGCCGTTGGAACATTTGCACCAATCATTACTTCTTTAGCAAAAGACTTACTTGCTTCAAGTTTTGCTGCTTCGCGCAAAGGACCAAAACAAGCAATTCCAGCGGCAGTAACTGCATCAGCCGCACCGTGAGCCAAAGGAACTTCAGGTCCAACCACAACTAGATCAACTTCAAGTTGTTGGGCTAACTGTGTAATCGCGGCTGCGTTTTTTACATCTAGTGGATGAGTTGGAACTTCGAGTGCAATTCCAGCATTGCCAGGTGCGCAATCAACAGTTTCAGTAATTGGGTCGGCTAGCAATGAGCGAACAAGTGCATGTTCGCGCGCACCAGAGCCAATAACCAAGATTTTCACTGGTTAATTTTAGCGAGCGCTATTTAGCCTTCGTAGTGTTTATCCATAATTTGAAAGACCTTTTCCAGCTTCTCGAGTGCTTCTTGCACTTCTTCCACTGAAACATTGCAAGGTGGCACTACGTGTAAACGGTTGGCTGCGGTAAACGGCAACAGACCATTTGCTTTGCAAGTGGCAATCAACTCAGCCATCACAGGAGATGGGCCAGCTGCTGGAGCTACCGGTCGCTTGGTTTTTTGGTTATGCACTAAATCGAGTGCCCAGAAAACTCCCATTCCTCGGACTTCGCCGATGATTGGGTGCTTCTTTGCAAGTTCGCGCAGCCCTGGGCCTAAGACTTTTTCGCCAATAATTGCTGCATTCTCAACAATTTCTTCTTCATGCATAGCGTTGATAGTTGCTACTGCAGACGCTGTTGCGATTGGGTGACCAGAGTATGTGAGACCGCCAGGGAAAACTTTGGTGTCAAAAGTTTTTGCGATCTCGTCACTGATGATTACCCCGCCAAGTGGGATGTAACCGCTGTTCACACCTTTAGCAAAAACAATTAGGTCTGGTTTGATGTTGAAGTGTTCAAATGCAAACCATCTTCCGGTTCGACCAAAACCAGCCATAACTTCATCAGCAATGTACATAATGTTGTGTTGTTCGCAAAGCGCTTTAACACCTTCTAAGTAGCCTGGCGGTGGAATCAAAATTCCGCCAGTACCGACAACTGTTTCCAAAATAATGCAAGCAATTGATTGCGGACCTTCGCCAGCAATCACATCAGCAAGATGTGCAAGTGCACGTTCAGTTTCTTGTTCAGGAGATTCTGACCAAAAGTTTGAGCGATAAGGGAATGGCCCAAAGAAGTGAACGTGACCCATTGAGTATTCGTTCGGAATACGACGCCAGTCACCAGTTGCGTTGATCGCAGAACCTGTGTTTCCGTGATACGAACGGTAGTAAGAAAGCACTTTGGTTTTGCCCGTATGAATACGTGCCATACGGATTGCATTTTCAACTGCGTCAGCGCCACCGTTTGTGAAGAAAACTTTGTTGAATCCATCTGGTGCAATATCGGAAATAAGTTTTGCCGCTTCACCTCGAGATTTGATTGCATGTTGTGGTGCGATGGTTGCCATCACATCGGCTTGGTCTTTGATGGCTGCAATAACTTTTGGATGTTGGTGACCAATGTTTGTGTTTACAAGCTGACTTGAAATGTCTAGATACTTATTGCCATCGAAATCCCAGAGGTAAGAACCAGCTGTCTTTTCGACTACTAATGGATTTAAAGTGGCTTGAGCCGACCAAGAATGAAAAACATGTTGGCGGTCTAGATCAAGTACGTATTTGCCTGCATCGCTCATACCGAGAGGCTACTCTCCTGCAAGCCGCTGTTCTAGACGCGCACGCACATTTGGCCATTCTTCGGCGGTAATTGAAAACAAAACTGTGTCACGGACGGTGCCATCAGCCCGGCGTTGGTAGCGGCGCAATACACCTTCAAATTCGGCGCCTAATCTTGCGATTGCTCGCTGGGAACGCTGATTGCGGATGTCAGTTTTGAGTTGAACTCGACCCATATGTAATTTTTCGAACGCGAATTCAAGTAACAAGAGTTTTGCTTCTGGGTTCACTTTTGTTCCCCAGTGGTTTGGACTGTATGAGGTAGAACCGATTTCGGTGCGGGCATCATTTACTGAAGTGTCGAGATAGGAAGTTGAACCGACCACTTCGCCAGTCTCAATTAATCGAACTGTCCAGGCTTGCCAATTTGGATCAGATTGTTTGGTTTTAATTGCAAGTTTTAATTCTTCAACGCTTCTGGGGCGACCTGCAACGTGATGCCACACTTCATCAAAAGCAAGGGCTGTGAAAAGTTCTTCGGCGTCGTTTTCGGTTTGTGGTTTGAGTTCAACAAACTTTCCGCGTAGCACTGTGTCTGCAGGAACCGGCCAAATAGCATCTGTCCAAACTGCATCTTGCGGACGTGAATCCTGCTTTGGTTCGAAAGTTGAATCAAACATCAGGATCGTCTAGAAATTCTCGAACTTCTTGTTTGCATCTGCAAGCTTTTGCAATCCTTGCAGCCCAATCCAAAGCTTCTTCAAGGTTTGGCACATCAATGATTGAGAAGCCACCGATAGGGGTGCGCATTCCATGACTTGTTAATTTGGATTGAGTTCCATCTACATCAACAAGAGTTGCGTTGTATGTGGGGAATCCACCACCGGTGACCCAAACGCCTGCTGCTTGTGCAGCAAACATAACATCATGTGCATCTTTTGCTACCGCTTCGAAATCTTCTTCAGGAAAATCCATCCAGCCATCATCGAATGAAATTAGGTAGCGTGGCATTTGAATCCTTAGTCGATCAAATCGTGCAAAGAAATAGTTGCGTTGCGATCTTGACCTACGCCAATTGCGCTAATGCGTGCGCCTGAGACTTTCTCAAGGAAACGAACATAATCTTGTGCATTCTTTGGAAGTTCTTCAAAAGTTTTGCATTTGCTTATGTCTGTTTTCCAGCCTGGCAGATTTTCGTAGATTGGTTTTGCGTGATGGAAATCGGTTTGAGAAGCAGGAAGCTCTTCAACTCGCTTGCCGTCGATTTCGTAAGCAACACAAACTGGAATCTGATCCCAATCGCTCAACACATCGAGTTTTGTCAGGAAGAAATCAGTAAGACCGTTTACGCGAGTTGCGTAACGAGCAATCGGTGCATCGAACCAACCGCAACGACGTGGGCGGCCAGTGGTTACACCACGTTCGCCACCGATCTGACGGAGTTTTTCACCGTCATCATCAAGTAGTTCGGTTGGGAATGGACCGGAACCGACACGGGTTGTGTAAGCCTTCAAGATACCAATTGTGCGGGTGATTTTTGTTGGTCCAATGCCTGAACCAGTGCATGCACCGCCAGCTGTTGGGTTTGAAGATGTCACGAATGGGTATGTACCGTGATCAACATCAAGCAAAGTTCCCTGTCCGCCTTCAAGCAAAACAACTTTGCCCTGTTCCAAAGCATTGTTCAAAAGCAATGTAGTGTCTTGAACGTATGGACGCAAACGGTCTGCGAAAGTAAGAAGCTCAGCAACAATTGCTTCGGCTTCAACAGCGCGACGGTTGTAAACCTTAACCAATGTTTGGTTCTTATTGATTAGTGCGCCTTCAACTTTGTCTTTAAGAATTTTTTCGTCAAACAAATCTTGGATGCGGATACCGACGCGGGCAACTTTGTCTGAATAAGTTGGACCAATACCGCGACCCGTTGTGCCGATCTTTGATTTGCCTAAGAATCTTTCAGTCACTTTGTCTAGTGTGACGTGGTAAGGCGTAATGACATGTGCGTTTGCGCTGATAACTAGTTTTGAAGTGTTGATGCCTTGAGCTTCGAGACCATCAATTTCTTGGAACAAAACTGCGAGGTCGATAACGACGCCGTTGCCGATAACTGGAACTACGTCAGGACTCAAGATACCGCTAGGCAATAGATGTAAGGCAAACTTTTTGTCACCAATTACAACGGTGTGACCAGCGTTATTTCCGCCTTGGTAACGAACCACATAATCAACACGGCTACCTAAAAGATCGGTAGCTTTACCTTTACCTTCGTCGCCCCATTGAGCACCCAGTAGCACAATTGCTGGCATCTGAGCGCCTCCTAACCAAATCTGTGGCAAGCACCCGAAGCGGTCTTGCGGCGGAAGTTTAGCCGTAGGCCTTTGAAAGACCCTAGCCCCTAAAAGAGAAGCGGCACAGGTTCACCGTGAAGTGCCTGTGCCGCTCTCGCTTTATTTGGATTTAGTTGTGAATTGCGTCAGCTAGTTCTAGCGCCTTGGTCTTTAGTTGACCAGAAATTGGCGCGTAACCGAGAGCTTTAGCGTTGTCTGGGCCGCAGGTATTTAGCAAGTACTTAACGAAACCTTCGACTGCTTCAGCTTTAGCGCTGCTTGCACCACGATCTGCAATTGCGTATGTAAGCAATGACATGTTGTAAGCGCCAGCAATCTTCTTGGTGAAGTCAAGTGTTACTGCACCAGTTGTTGAGTTGAAAGTTGCACGACCGTAGAACTCCTGCAAGAACTTTGAAGATGCAGCAGAACTTGGTGCAACATATTCCCCATTAGCGTTCCTAAGTTTGGCAACAGAAACTTTTGGCTTACCTTTTGAATCTACAGAGTCTGACAAGTCTGCGTAACCGAGTGTGTAAGAAGTGTTCTTAACTGAGGTTACTAGGGCTTGTGATGTAGCAGCACCAATTGCACCTGCTGGCATACGACCTGCTGGGTTGCCAGATGCGATTGTGCCGTTCTTTGCCTTTGTCCAGATGCTTGGAACATTTTGACGCAGGTAGTCAGTCAAGTTTTCTGAAGTACCTGAGCTTGCAGAACGGTAAACTACGCGGATTGCCTTGTTTGGAAGTTTTGGTTTGATTGTTGCAGTTTGCAATTTCTTGATTGCTGCATCATTCCACTTTGTAATTTTGCCTGAAAGAATTTTCGCCAAAGTAGTTGCATCGAGTTGCAACTTTGCGTTTGCGATTCCAGGAACGTTGTACATAATCGCGATTGGTCCGCCAACTACTGGAATGTAGCGGTATGTGCGACCAGTTGAAATTGTTGAAGCAGCATCTGAAGCGCCAAAATCAACAGTGCTTGCGCCGAATGAGCTGCGTCCAACGCCTGAACCCTGGCTAATGTAAGTGACGTTGTAATTGTTTTGTTTTGCGGAACATTCAGTGATGAATTTGTAGGCGAATGATGAGCCGGTTCCTTTAAGACTGGTGACTGCGAATGCAGGGCTTGCAAATAGTGTGGTTAGTGCAAGTGCTGCAACTGCTAGTGCTGAAAGCAAGCGCTTTGGCATGCCATTTCCTTTCGTGTTGTTGCGAGTGATCGACTTCTGTCTCTCTAGGGTGTCCCACAACATGCCTCGGACATTAGAGAACTAGATGAAACAAACCTCTGCGTCTAGTAGAAGCAGAGGTTTGTTTTAGGTGAACTTTTGGTGAAGTAATTTGAGGCTAACCGAAGCGACCGTGAACATAGTCGTCGGTGCGCTGATCCTGTGGATTGTGGAAAATATCGTGAGTTAAGCCGTTTTCCACTACTTGACCAGGGCGACCATCTTCAGACAAGAAGAATGCTGTGTAGTCGCTAACGCGTAGTGCTTGTTGCATATTGTGAGTAACAATCACGATAGTTACATCTTCAGCAAGCTCTTTGATGGTTTCTTCAATGCGACGAGTTGAGCCTGGATCTAGTGCCGAACAAGGTTCATCCATCAGCAATACATCTGGTTTCAAGACTAGCGAACGGGCAATACAAAGGCGTTGCTGTTGGCCACCGGATAGAGCTCCAGCGCTGGTCTTTAAACGATCCTTAACTTCATCCCAGAGTCCTGCTTTACGAAGGGAGTCTTCAAGAATGAAATCTGCATTATCAACTTTGCGCTTCGCAAGCTTTAGACCTGCCAAAACATTGTCACCAATAGACATCGATGGAAATGGGTTTGGCTTTTGGAAAACCATTCCAACTTTTAGGCGCACATCCACTGGATCTACATGTGCTGCATAGATATCTTCGTTGTCTAGCATCACGTGACCGGCAAGTTTTGCTGACGGAATCAATTCGTGCATTCGATTAAGTGTGCGGATGAAAGTTGATTTACCGCAACCTGAAGGTCCGATTAACGCGGTTACTGTGTTCTTTGGAAACTCGAGGTTTACGTTCGCCAAAACCTGTCGGTCGCCGAACCAAACATTTATGTCTTTGGCATGCATCGCGTTATTTGTATTCGCAATGAATTCAAAATCTTCTGAGCTCATTTTTCCTCTAGTTCCTCTTCATTCGATCAGCCACGATTCGAGCTGCTGTAAACAAAATTGAAATTGCCACGAGCAACACGAATGTTGCAAACCAGGCACGCTTTACGTCGTTATCTCCGCCAAGCAAGAATTGCGTGAACACATAACTAGGAAGTGCAGACATTGAGTCTGAGAACGGATTCAGATTTAGTACGTTGTTGCCAAATGCAGTGAGAAGTAGCGGTGCTGTTTCGCCAGCAACACGAGCAATACCAAGAATGGCTGAAGTGATCAGACCGCTTTTAGCCGCTGGCAAAACCACCATTCGAACTGTGCGCCATTGCGTGCCACCAAGAGCAAGTGCGGCTGTGCGCAAATCATCTGGAATAAGGCGCAGAATTTCTTCAGCTGTTCTAGCCACTGTTGGAAGCATCAAAATCGACAACGCTAAAGCACCTGCGAAACCTGAGTATTGCAAGATGCCGCTAACAATCAGAGCAGAATAAATAAATAGCCCAGCAACAATTGAAGGAACGCCTGACATCGCTTGCACAAAGAAACGAACGAACGGAGTGAGTTTTCCGCGCACTTCAGTTACGTAAAGTGCTGCCAGGATTCCGATTGGAACGGAAATAAGAGTTGCGATGCCAACCATGATGATTGTGCCAACAATTGCGTGCCCCAAACCACCTTTGTTCAGTGATGTATCGGCACCGACTTTCGCAGCGTCCTGAAAAATCAAATTCAAGTGAGTTACGCCAGCCATACCGTTTGAAATTACTGGCCAGAGCACCGTTGCAACAAAAGAAACAAAAACGAAAATTGTTGCACCAACGAAAACTTCTAGGAATGCGTTTGCGAATGATTTTTTCTTCTTGCCATATTTCGCTAATAGTCCTGCAGAAATCGTATGGAAAATAAACCAAGTAACTGTAAAACCCGAGAAACCTGACATAGGTGAAACAACTGTGAAGAGCAATGCCAATAGAGGTGTTCCTAGATGAGTGACTAGCTGTTGAATGCGGTATTCAGGATCAACAATTTTCCAGGGCTGAGTTGGGGTATCGGAAAGTAAACGGCTCATTTTTTGGTCCGATTAGTTGTAGAAACAATTGTGGTCGCAAGGGCATTCGTTGCTAGCGTGATCAAGAACAAAGCTAAACCAGCACCAAATAGTGCGCTAATTTCAAGTGGTTGTGCTTCACCAAATCGAGAAACA
The DNA here is from genome assembly GCA_039795655.1 of Actinomycetota bacterium. Lineage (GTDB taxonomy): Bacteria > Actinomycetota > Actinomycetes > S36-B12 > UBA5976 > JAFMIT01. The sequence goes on along the minus strand of JBDKLK010000043.1, from coordinate 2,310 downwards.
ATCAGCGATGCGACGGAACCGCCGGTGCTTTCGAGAATGCGCACCCAGTTGATGTCGTCGAAGAACAACTGCAAAACGAAAAACACTGCAATCGTTTCGCCAAGCGCGCGACCAAGTCCAAGCATTGCGCCACCAGTGATACCGCTCTTACTGAAAGGCAAAACCACATTTCGAATCATGGTCCAGCGAGATGCGCCAAGCGCTTGTGCACCTGTGATTAACTCAGGTGGAACTGAAGAAAAGATTTCGCGTGAGACAGCTGCAATGATTGGCGTAATCATGATTGCCAAAACTATTCCCGCCATAAATGGAGATTGCTCGAAACCTTCAAACTCAACTTTGAAAAACGGGATGAAACCAAGATGAGTATTTAGCCATTTTGCCCAGAGTGCTCCATGTGGCATCAATACGAAAAATCCCCAAAGACCAAAAACAATTGATGGAATAGCTGCAACTAGGTCAACAAAAATCGTGAACGCAAAAGCGATTTTTTTCGGTAGAAAATAAGTTGCTGCCAAAGCAATTCCAATTGCCATTGGAATTGCAATCACTACAGCAATAATCGCGATTAGCAAAGAACCCCAGAGCATTGGTGCAAGTCCAAAAGTTGGTGGATCCATCGAACCTTCGGATGGCAAAAGTCCATCGCCTGCATACCAAGAACTGCCGGTGAAAAATTCCAAACCGAAAGCTTTCAGAACTGGTGCCGCTGAAATTGCTAGATAACCGAAAATTCCTGAAAGTAAAACGAAAGCCGCGAGACCTCCAGCAATCAAAATGCCACGGAAAACTTTGTCAGAACCTTGACGAATGACACTGATGTTTCGCGGAATGACTTTTACTATTTCCTCGGTGACTGACATGCCTCTATTTTGGCTGTTTAAGTTTGCGCAAACCTGTTCCAAAGGTGAGTAAGTAACGAATTAAAGGTAAACAACAGGTGAACTCAGGCAAATAGTGGCAAAAAGAATCAGAGTGGCCGTTTTCACGACCACTCTGATTCGCTATGAAGGGAATTGAGATTTAGTTATAGAACTGGGGCGAACAATGCATCCCAGTCTTCGATCTTCAAGGTGAAAAGTCCGCCACCTTCGAAGATAGTGCTCTTCAAAAGGAGGTCTTCATCGGTTGATGAAACCTTAGCTTTTGCGTTTGCACTTAGACCCGCGTTCCCAATGTTTAGATCACCATTCAATGTAACTGTGTTTTTCACTGTCACTGTGAATGTGTCTGTGTCAGTGTTAACACCAGTTACTGAGTAAGTGCCGTTAACTTCTGCTGTTCCACCGTAGATAGTCACAATGTCATTCGCTGCAAGATCACCAGTGTCAGTTACAGAAACTGTCATTGTGGTTGAGGATGCGGCGTGATTGATGTTTGTGATTGTGTAATCAGTTGTCGGAACCAAGTCAGGACGCAGGATTGCAACAGCGCGGGCTTTCAAAGGATCTGAACCAAATGAGTTTCCACTGCCATCTTTCGATACTGGATGAACCTGGGCGTTGAACATAAAGTAGCTAGCACCGTCATTAAGTTTGAAGTACTTAGTGACATCGAAGATGCCGCTTGATTCTTCATCGTTAGTTAGGTAGCTATCAACACTGCTTGGCGCAAAGTAAGTTGGATCAAACTGTGCAACGCTTACAAGAGATTTGTCTGAAAGGCGTAGAGCCAACAAGCGTGCGATGTGGTTGTTTGCACCTGGATCTTCTTGAATCATGATGTATTGACCATCAGCACTGAAAGTTAGATTGTCAGGCTTGTTCAACTTGATAAGGCTGTCGTTTGTCGGAGCCTCGGTTCCATCAAGAATCAATTCAAGGTTTGCACCTAGTTCAGGATTAGCCACATCATTGAAAGTCAACTTCCAAAGTGCACCACCATCACGACCGGACTCACTGGTTCCTGGGAAACCTGAACCTGCGGTAACAGAGTCAGACTGAGTGGTGATGAAGAATAGTTCGTTCGCATTTGCTGGGTTGAAAGACAAGTCTTCTACACGAGCGAACACTGTGCCACGCAATTGAGCTAATGCCTGTTGTGCATCACCAGCAAGATCAGTTGGGATTCCCTTGAATTCAACATCCAAAATTTCGTGTGCTGTTCCACCAGTTGATGAGAATGCAGCACCGGTTTGCTTGACTGTGAATACAGTTGTTGAACCAGTAGGAACACCAGTAACTGTGTAGCGACCAGTTAGTCCCGCTACGCCTTCGAATGAAACTACGTCTCCTTCGATTAGGTTGTGCGCTGCACTTGCGGTAACTACAACTTGGTTTACGCCGATTGCAACGCCACCGTTTGCGTAGT
>JBDKLK010000042.1:0-9906 GCA_039795655.1 Actinomycetota bacterium | reverse complement strand
TTTGCGGCATAGGGCAAGACTAATGAGCATCCTAGGCAGGCATTCGGCAAATTGAAGGAGAGATTTCACATTGCTGAAACATTTGCGAGGCAAAATATCCTCAGGAGGCCACCATGGATAAGCAAACGGAATTTGTCCTAAGAAGTATCGAAGAGCGAGATATTAGATTTATTCGCTTGTGGTTCACAGACGTACTAGGAACTCTGAAGTCCGTAGCGATTGCACCGGCAGAACTAGAAGGCGCTTTCGAAGAAGGTCTCGGTTTTGATGGCTCAGCCATTCAAGGTTTTGCTCGTGTACACGAGGCTGACATGTTGGCAATGCCGGATCCTTCAACTTTTCAAGTTTTGCCGTGGCGCGGTGAGGTAAACGCAGTTGCAAGAATCTTCTGCGATATTCATATGCCAGACGGCACACCATCTTTTGCAGATCCGCGTTATGTCTTGAAACGCGCTCTTTCAAAAGCTGCTGATATGGGTTTCACTTTTTACACACATCCTGAAATTGAATTTTTCCTTTTCAAAGATTTACCAGAAGATGGAAAACCTCCAGTTCCAATTGATTCAGTTGGTTACTTCGATCATTCGCCGCAGGGAATCGGTTATGACTTCCGTCGTTCCGCAATCACAATGCTCGAAGCGATGGGTATCAGCGTGGAGTTCTCCCACCATGAAGGTGCGCCTGGACAACAAGAAATTGATTTACGTTACGCAGATGCATTAACTACTGCAGACAACATCATGACTTTCCGCACCGTAATTAAAGAGGTTGCTCTCGAACACGGTGTCTATGCATCATTTATGCCAAAACCTTTTTCACAATATCCAGGTTCAGGAATGCACACGCATATGTCGCTGTTTGAAGGCGATAAGAACGCCTTCCACGAACCGGGTGCTCCTTACCAATTGAGCAAAGTTGGACGTTCGTTTGTCGCAGGACTTTTGGTGCACGCGCCAGAAATCACTGCAGTGCTTAATCAATGGGTTAACTCATACAAACGCCTTGCAGGTGGCGGAGAAGCGCCAGCTCACATTTGCTGGGGTCACAACAACCGATCTGCACTAATTCGTATCCCTATGTACAAGCCAGGAAAAGGTCAAAGCACTCGCATCGAAATTCGTTCGCTAGATAGTGCAACAAATCCATATCTTGCTTTCGCTGTTTTGCTTAGCGCGGGGCTTAAAGGAATTGAAGAAGGCTACGAATTGCCGCCAGGAGCAGAAGACGATGTTTGGTCCTTGACCGATGCAGAGCGCGCAGCTCTTGGGCTGAAACAACTTCCAACTAGCTTGAATCAGGCGATTGCAATTATGGAGAAATCTGAATTGGTTGCCGAGACTCTCGGGGAACACGTATTCGATTTCTTCCTTCGCAACAAGCGTGCTGAATGGGATGAGTACCGTAAGCAAGTAACTCCGTATGAATTATCAAAGCATTTGCCAATCCTTTAGATTTAACTCGTGTCTGTAGAGGATGATGGTCGGCTTAACTCTGTCGGTGCCAAACTAGCAAAACTTGGATTTGTTAATCCAAATAAGGCAGCAGCGGCACTAGCAGAGTTTCCTGAACTCCTTTCCCATTCTCAGTTACTTGATGAGTTTGGTTTAGCCGCAGATCCAGACCTGGCACTTAGCGCAACTTTAAGTTGGTATTTAGGGGCTTCAGAAAAACTGCGGCTCCTTTGGATTGATGATGCCGGTGCACGTAATCGATGGTTAACAGTTGTTGGAACTTCTGAAGCGTTTGGTCAACATTGTGCAAAACATCCAGAAACTATTTCCTTATTCATCGCAGATGGTCTATGGGAAACCATTGGAAACCGACAAGCTGTTGTTTCAAGATTGCTTGATTCAGTCGGTGCAACTTTTTCTGAAGGAAGATTTGTTGCTAAAGGCGATGATGAAGCTGCACTTGTAGATTTGCGAATTGCTTATCGAAATGAAGTTGTTGCACTTGCAATTCGTGACCTATGTGAGATTGATGATTTGGCGCTAGTTGCGGAGAGGCTTTCATATATTGCTGACGGCGTAATTGAAGCAGCTCTTGCAATTGCATGGCGAAACATAAATCCAGATACACCAAAGTCTGAGTTATCAGTGATCGCAATGGGAAAGACCGGTGGGCGAGAGCTCAACTACATCAGCGATGTTGATGTAATTTTTGTTGCCAGAGCTTTTGATTCCAATTCTGATTCGAATGACGATGCGATTGCAGAAGCCACTCGAGTTGCCTCAAAAATGATGCAAGTATGCGAAGCGCCAACAAGTGAAGGAATGATTTGGCAGGTAGATCCAAATCTTCGACCAGAAGGTAAAGCAGGCGCTCTAGTTCGAACCCTCGATGGACATATTTCTTACTACGAGCGTTGGGCGCAGACCTGGGAGTTCCAAGCATTGCTGAAAGCCCGACCAATGGCCGGAAACGAAGAACTCGGATTGGCATATGTGGATGCGGTCTTGCCATTTGTATGGCAAGCGGCTGCAAGACCAAACTTTGTTGATGATGTTCAGGCAATGCGTCGACGTGTTGTTGAGAACATTCCTTCAAAGGAACAAGAACGTGAACTCAAACTTGGAGTTGGTGGTTTACGTGACGTGGAGTTTGCGGTGCAGCTACTCCAACTCGTTCACGGAAGATCAGATGCAATGTTGCGCAGTTCCAACACTCTCCAGGCTTTGGATGCGCTGGCAACCTGGGGCTATGTCGGTAGAGAAGATGCGTCCACACTAGCAGCCGCATACAAGTTCGAAAGAGTGCTCGAACATCGAATTCAGATGTATCAAATGCGCCGTACTCATCTAGTGCCAGATGATGAGGCTGAGCTTCGACGCATTGGACGTTCATTAGGACTTAAAAACGACCCTGCGCAAACTTTGCTTTCAACTTTAAATCGCTACAAACTCGATGCACGTAGATTGCATGAAAAACTGTTTTATCGCCCACTGCTTCAAGCGGTTGTGCGGCTTGATGCCACCGATCAAAAACTTTCACTTGACGCAGCTCAAGATCGTTTAAAGGCTTTAGGTTTTGCGGATCCCGAAAGTGCAATGAGACATTTGTTGGCCCTAAGTGGAGGTGTTTCACGCAGAGCAGCAATCCAAAAAACTTTGTTGCCGGTGATGCTGGCCTGGATGGCGCAAACTCCAAACCCTGATGCTGGTTTATTGGCATTCCGCAGAGTTAGCGACGCCCTTGGTTCAACTCCTTGGTATTTGCGATTGTTGCGCGATGAATCTGCTATTGCTGAGCGGTTGGCTTATTTGCTATCAGTTTCAAGTTTTTTCACTGAGATGGTCTTGAGCGCACCTGAATCAGTTAATCTGTTGGCAGACGATGCCAACCTTCGCCCACGTGAAATGGCGATTTTGATTAAAGAGATGACTTCTGTTGGAAACCGTCATGATGATTTGAATTCGGCAATTAGTGCCATTCGCTCGATTCGACAAAGAGAATTGATTCGAATCTCAGCAGCAGATTTATTGCACTATATGACGCTCGAAGAAGTTTTGATTGCCATTAGTGAACTCAGTGAAGCCACTTTGGCAGTTTCGCTTGAGATTGTTATGAAACATCATTTCAAAGACCGCAATCCAACACTACGAATAGCAATGATTGGACTTGGCAAACTCGGTGGTCTTGAGATGAGTTATGCCAGTGACGCAGATGCAACTTTTGTCTATGAAGCGCATGAAGACCTCGAGATGGCAGCAAAAGACGGTCTGATGATTATTTCAACTTTACAAAATGTCTTGGGTGCACCTGCTGCAGATCCTGCTTTGCAAATTGATTTAGATTTACGTCCCGAAGGTAAACAAGGACCTATCGCCAGATCTTTGGATTCATACGCTAGTTATTACGAAAAATGGTCCTTAACTTGGGAGAGCCAGGCGCTATTACGTGCTTACTATGTTGGTGGTGACAAACTTTTAGGTGAAAAGTTCAATCAACTTATTGATCGATTACGGTATCCAGAAAATGGTTTGGACGAAATCGCGCTTCGAGAAATTCGAAGAATTAAAGCTCGAGTTGAAAGTGAGCGATTGCCGCGTGGTGCAGATCCCGCAACACATTTGAAGCTAGGTCCTGGTGGAATTTCAGATGTGGAATGGGTAGCGCAGTTGATGCAACTTCAGTTCGCTGGAAAGTTTGCGCAGTTGCGCGACACTTCGACATTGAAAGTGCTTGAAGAATTGTCATCTCTTAATTTGATCACGGCCGAGGAATCGCAACAACTCAATGAAGCGTGGCAATACGCAGTTGCAATCCGTAACAAATTGGTTTTGATTGGTGCTAAAAATAATGACTCGATTCCGAGTGACCCAAACACCCTGAGGCTGCTTGCGTATGTGCTCGGAGAAGATTCAGGAGCGGCAGCGATAGAGAAGTATCGCCGCCTGGCTCGCCGCGCAAGGAACATTATGGAGAAATACGTTTATGGAGTCACAGACTAGATACCCCTAGGGGTATAGTCGGATTATGAAAAAGATTTTGGTTGCCGGATTCGCGGCCCTCACCTTGTTATTGGCCGGATGTTCCTCAAGTTCAGCTGACACCAGTCCTAATAATTCTGAAATCACCCAGGTAATTGATGTGCGCAATGCAGCTGAATACGCAGCTGGTCATATTGAAGGCGCTATCAATATCGATGTTGAATCCTCAATGTTTTCGAGTGGGATTGCTGGACTTGATCCAAAAGGGGTTTACCTTGTTTATTGCCACAGCGGTCGCCGCTCAGCTATCGCAGCCCAAACTATGGTTGATGCTGGATTCACAGTATTAGATGGTGGCGGGATTGACGCTATGCAATCAAATGGCTGGCAAATCGGACAATAGCCGCATCTAGGGTTGCGCAGTTTGGGCTGGGGAGTACCTTGGACCTATGAATACAACAATTGCCGTTCTGGTCATCGTCGCCCTACTGGTAGTCCTAGTCATTACCCAGTACAACAAACTTATTCGCCTCAATAACAATGTTTCTGAAGCGTTTGCCCAAATTGAAGTTCAACTTCGTCGCCGTTCTGACTTGATTCCGAACCTTGTCGAAACAGTTAAAGGTTATGCCTCACACGAAAAAGAAACTTTTGAAAAAGTTATTGCTGCTCGCGCTCAAGCTACTGCCGCTCAAGGTGTGCACGATGTAGCGGCTGCGGACGGCGCTTTAACACAAGCACTTCGCGGTTTATTGGCGGTCAGCGAGGCATACCCAGACCTCAAGGCTTCAGCTAACTTCTCTCAACTACAGGAAGAACTTGCCGCGACTGAAAACAAGGTGGCATTTGCACGCCAGTATTACAACGATTCAGTAAATCAACTCAACTCAACTGTTCAAGCTATTCCTGGAATGTTTTTTGCACCGCTTGCGAAAGTTTCAGTACGTGAGTTCTACGAAGTTGAAGATCCAGCTGCTCGTAACGCTCCTAAAGTTCAATTTTAGGAATTAAGCGTGGCCGTTTCCTTTAAGGCAATGCAGGCTGCCAACAAACGCAAAACAATTCTGTTAATTGCGATGATGGCATCATTAACCGCATTCGTGGTTTATGTAGTTGGACTTTATTTTGGAGTTGCTTCGACCGGATTGATTCCACTTGTGGTTTTCATTTCGGTTGGTGGTACGTGGTGGTCCTACTACGCAAGTGACCGAATTGTTTTAACTATGACTGGCGCCCGAGTAATCGATGAAAATGATGCACCACAGCTTTACAACATCGTAAACGAAGTTGTTATCGCATCAGGCATGCCGATGCCAAAAGTTGCAATCGTCGAAGACGATGCACCGAATGCTTTTGCAACTGGACGAGACCCAGAACATGCAGTTATCGCTTTCACCACTGGCATTTTGCGGGTTATGGATCGTGAACAACTTCAGGGAGTTGCGGCGCACGAAATGGCTCACGTTGCTAACCGTGACACTTTGGTTTCTGCTGTTGCAGCGACCACAGCAGGTGCAATTGCATTGATGAGCGACATGGTTGCACGCATCATGTGGTTTGGTGGCGGAGACAGGGATCGTGACCGAAACGCAAATCCAATCGTATTGATTGGTGTGGTGATCGTGGTGATTCTTGCTCCACTTGCAGCGATGCTGCTTCGTTCAGCAATCTCAAGAAACCGTGAGTCGCTTGCCGATGCTACAGGTGTTGAATTCACACGTAATCCAGCCGGTTTAAGGCGTGCATTGGAACAACTTGAGCAAGACTCAACTGTTGTTCGCCAACGCTCAACTTCAGTTGCGCACGTTTGGATTGAGTCACCACTTGATTCTTCGTTCACCAGCAAAATGTTTGCAACCCATCCACCTCTAAGCGAGCGAATTGCAACTTTGAAAGCTATTGAAGACGGAAGTTACGACAACAAATAGGTGATTTAGTCGTTTGTTTCGACTACGTGGCTCATTGCAGGTTTCAATGAACCTTTTGCTGAGCGATGCAATGTGTACGCAGACAAGATAAATAGTGCACTGCTAACTATCAATGCATACGAAGGGCCGAGCTCTTTCGAAGATTCAGAAATTACACCAGAGATTGCATTTCCAAGCGCAGCAGCAGAACCTTCAATGAACCAAATCGAACCAAGTGAAGCGACGGCAGCGCCCCTAGGCCGCACGATGTCAACGGTTTCAAGATAGAAAACTTGTGCAGCACCTAGTGGCAGACCAATTATGAACATCAAGATCGCGGTGGGTAAACCGGCTGGCAATAAAAACAGGGGTAATGCAATTAGTGAGAATGCGTACTGAGTTTTGTACAAGCCTCGCAGCGGCACTAGATGTTTAAGTTTTGAACCTGCATACATTCCGCCCAAAATGCCACCAAGTGCGACTGCCGCCAATGATGGAGCAGCCCAGCCATCCATATTTTGAATTGTGGCTCTAGCCGGAACCGCAACATCAAGTAAGCCATATCCCAATCCAATTAGGACTGCTTCCATGGCTAGAACGCGCATTGCAGGAGATCTAAACAGGCCAGGCTCGCCCTCAACTTTTTCTTCTGGAACCCAACTTCTCGAAATCGGATTCATCAAAAGCAAAGTGCCGCCAACCAGCATCAAAATCGCTGTAGTGGTAAGTGCAAGCTTTCCCGAATAATGAAGTGCCAACCAAGTACCGATTGCCGGACCGATCAAACTTGTAACATTCAAAATTGTTGAATCAAGTGCGTATGCAGTACGGATTCTTTCTTGACCTGCAACCAAAACCCAAAGCGGTCGCATACTCAAGTTAATTGGTGGAGAAGTTAATCCCATCACCATTGCAAGAATGATTGCACTAGTTAAATCGTGTGCAAAGAAAGCCAAACTTATTGTTGAAAGCGTATACAGCGGAACCAAAACCAATAACGGTCGAGTTTGTCCCCAGCGATCAATCGCATGTCCGCGCACACCTGCGGTCATAGATGAAACCAAAGTTTGGGCACCGATTACAAAACCTGCACTAGACAAACTGTCGGTCATATCGAGCATGTGGAAAAAGAGCGCAAGGCCAACCATTCCGTATGCGGTTCTTGGTGGCAGAGAAGTCAGAATCAGGCGAAGAGCGCCTGGAATTCGGAGTAACTCTTTATATTCTTGCATTTGCCTAAGGGTAATGGGTTAGTGGTGCGCAAAAGAGAGAGGTCCGAGAGCCTTCTTTCGAAAACTCTCGGACCCGAGGAGAGGTAATGCTTTTAAGCTGTTTCAACAGCCTTTGCGTGGCGCAAGCCAAGCAAAGCTAGAACTAGCATCACTACTGCACCTGCGAAGCAAGCGTATGCAGCAATTAATGCGATCTGACCGATTGTCCAGAATGCGTATGCCTCAAGCAAAAGTCCGCGAAGGGTGTCACCCATGAACATTGTCATGCGTTGTTCGCCTAGTGCAAGAGTTGCAGCAGCAGTTGGATCTACCGCAGCAGCAGCACGGTATTCGCTACTGATTTCTGAGTAGGTCTTTCCGCCACCAATACCAGCCATGTGAACTTTGATGTAGTGATCTGCATAAGCTTTTGCGCCATCACCAGATGTCAACTTGGTTCCAATGAAAGGTGCAAGTGCATCAACATCGGCTTGGGTGAATCCACCTTCACCTGCTACAGGTGCGTAATCAGTTGAAGGAAAATCGATATTTTGTTCAGTAAGTTGTTCGGTTACTGAGGTGTTTGCAAAGGAGTAGCCGGTGTAGGCCAAATATCCTGCAACTACTAGTAGGCCTGCAAGAGCAAGACCTAGGTAACTAACCATTTTGTCTAGGGTTTTTCTGTTCATGGCTTAAACATAAACGCGGTGACTCGCAGGAGAGTAAGGGCAAAAGTCCCCAATTTCGTTAATTCCTGTGACCGAAGCCATAAAACCTCGGCTAGGCTCAATTTATGGTAGAAAAAAAGGTTACAGGTCCGGCTTCCTACTTTCCATCGATAGAGAAAAAGTATGGCAAACCGATTGATTACTGGATGAAAGAACTAAAAAAGGTTTCCAAACTTGCTCATATGGAACAAGTTGCACACTTGAAAACAAAATTCGAAATGGGACATGGTCACGCAAACGCGCTAGTAGCTGTTTTCCGTAAAGAGAATAATCTTTAAATACTAAATTCTTTGCGATAACCGAGATACACGCGATCTGTTTCCATTCCTACAGATGCATAAAGTTTCATTGCACCAGTTGGGTTTGAAGAATCTCCATGCAGAATTGTTCCAAGCATTCCACGTTCTTTGTCTCGAATAAACATATCCTGCAAAAGTGCGCGAGCTATGCCTTTCCCGCGGTGTTCTCGTAAAACGCCAATTGATGCAACGTAACCATAGTTTTCTTGTTCAAATCTTTTGTTACCCATGATGTAGCCGATGAGCTCACCATCTTTGCTAACCAATCTCCAAGTTGAACTATCTGTCATTGGCTCTGCAAACCATTTTTGCCAATTTTCATAACTAGTGGGATTGAAGTCGTAGTAATCTTTGAATGCTGTGGTTTGAACATTGTGGATTTCGCGCAGCGCTGCATCCGAATTTACATATGTGGTGACTTCGTATCCTTCTGGGAATACTGGTTTTGCGGTTTCAACAGTATGCATAATCTTCATACGCCAGTAAGTTCGGTGATATGCACAATTAGTTGCTTCGAGTGCATTCACTAATCCACGATCATTTTCGTAGACCCCAGACTTAAGTGGAGCAGAAGTCATTCCGTATTCGCGCATCAACTCAGTCGCATAATCTTCCATTTTGTTGATTAGTTCTATTGAAATGAGTTCAGCAGTTTCTTCATCGATTTCTGGAGAAACAAAAATATCGAAGAAGACCCCGCGGTTATCTGTCAGCTCATCGAAAATGTTGATGAAAGAAACAACTTGTCCATCTTTGCAAACCACTGCAGTTCCGCGTTCGCCGTGTGCGGAGTGATTGAATAGATCTCCCTCGAGTTCAATCTCGGTAGAGGTGGTTTCGCCGCAGCACGCTATATCTACATCACGAACTATCTTGGTGCAGATTGCAATGTCATCCCTTGTAGTTGATCTAGCTGTGAAACCTGCTGGAAGAGAAGTTAATCGGGATGCGAATGAAATAGTCATTGGGTCAATTTAATTCAAAATCAAAACGGTAAAAATCGCCATCGAAAATGTCGCGCAAAGTTCCACCATTTTTCTCAAGTACCCTACTAGAAGCAATATTCGCTATATTGCAGGTGATTAGTAGGTGAGTTCGACCTTGAGATTTTGCAATTTCGATTACTGAATTCAGCATCACGGTTGCATAACCGCGATTTTGAAATCTAGGGCTCATGTCGTAACCAACATCACCGTGAGATTCGTAGAAGTCTCCAGTAGTTTCATCTCGAAGCCGGATCCTGCCAACTATTTCATATTGATCTATCCACCAATAATGAGTGTGATCCAGAGATCCGATATGTTCGACAAGTTCTGCATCAGAAACATCGA
>JBDKLK010000041.1:0-10137 GCA_039795655.1 Actinomycetota bacterium | reverse complement strand
GGTTGTGCCGCTCGGAGAATTTCTTCATTTGAAGCCTCAGAAATCACAACAACTGAGACTGCTCCTGCTGCGCGTGCAGCTAAAACGTCTCCAGGGTGATCGCCAACGTATATGTGTGCGTTTTCGTGGCGTAAAGCATCGCCTTTGTGTTCAGCAAAAAGATAGCCATAAACTGCTTCAACTTCGAGTCCCGCAACATCTAAAACTCGGCGGGCAAAATCTTCTTTCTTTGCACTGACTACAACTACACGACCATTTAGTTCGTGCACAGTTTCGATGGCTTCTATTGCGCCAGCCATTCTTTTTGTTTTGGGAATACCGAATTTTCCATAATGATCTCTGTACTCATCAAGTAACTGTTCGTATGCATATTCTGGCAACCACATTGGGAAAACTTGCTCTAAAGGCAATCCAATAGTTGCAAGTGCTTCTTCGCGAGTGATGTCGACGCCATGGGAATCACATACAAAGACCAGTGCATCGACGATTCCTGCTGAAGAATCGACTAATGTCATATCAAGGTCGAAACCGACCACAAGTTGTTCGTGATTTCTATCGGCGGTCATACCGACAGGTTACTCCTGATTTATGGAGCAACGTCGGCGTAATTTGCAGAAACTATCTGTCCACCAGCGACTCGACCGTCATATGTGCGGGCAATCACAGCGAATTGCATAGATGCATTGTCGCCCCAAACCCAAGGGTCAAGTGCAAATCGGTAAGTTGGCGAATCATCCACACCGATTACTTCCCACTCATCACTTTCAGATGCTCTTGCAAGGAAGGTCACTACCAATGGGGTTTTTGCAGTAGTTGATGCAAGAAGCATTGGTGCTTGAGCTGTGTAATCAGTTTTTACTTTCAAAGTAAGAACTGGAAGTACTTCTGGTATCGTCAATGTATTAGCCGCACGCAAGACAATCGCTTTTCTTGCTGGGACAGTAACCTTAATTGTAGTTTTTCCAGAAGAATTAAACGTTGCAGTCGATCCAAAAACTCCAACAAAGGCACTTGATTTAGTTGATACCGGAATCGTAACGGTTCTAATAGTTTTAGAGTTATTTGCTACTACCAAGAACTCGTGATTGTCAGTTGCATCAATACGTGACCAAGCGATGACATTTGTGTCTGCATAACGGGTGATTGCTGCACCTTGTACAAATCCAGGATGTTCGGAACGGAATGCTTGTAATGCACGAATATGAACAGATAGAGGATGCTGCTCTTCAGCAGGAGTTAAGAGCGACCCTGTCTTGATTGGATCTGCGCCGATGCGGTGCATCTTGCGCCAAGCGCTAACGTCGGTCTTCATCATGTCTTGGCGTGAGTATTCGTTTGTGCCTGAACTTAATAGTCCAACTTCTTCACCGTAATAAACAACTGGCGCGCCACGCATTAAGAAAAGAATTGAGTTAGCTAGTTTCACTCTTGCCGTTAGTTTTGCGCCTTCTTCACTCGTTGCTCCAGCTACGAAAGAGTTGCCTCGGCCCATATCGTGGTTTCCAAGGAATGTGGTCAAACCATAAGCATTTCGGATGATGTCAGACTGATTTCCAGTGTTGAAATAGTCGTCATAACTAAAACCTGTCTTCATATTTAGACCTGTTTTGTTACCAGCAGCAAATTTAGGAACGATGGCTTGCATCGGGAAGTCAATTAGAGATTCCATTTGATATTTGCGCATCATTGATGAAAGTTCAGAAGCGCTTGGCAACCAAGCTTCACCGAAAACAGTCAAGTGGTCGCCTTTACCTGCAGCCTGTCCAGCCGCATCAATTGCTGGAATCCATGAATCAAAAAATTCTTTGTTCACATGCTTTGCGGTATCGATGCGGAATCCATCAATTCCAAATTCAGTTACCCACGAAGCATAAACATCTGAAAGACCTTGTACTACGGTTGGGTTCTCAGTCATCAAGTCATCGAGACCATAGAAGTCGCCCATCATTGCGCAGGAACCTGGTGCCCAGCCGCAACCTGAAGCTTCACCGCGGTTGTGATAGCTAGTTATGTCTTGCAAGAAGTCTGGATGACGCTTTGCATTCTTCGATTCGCTTGGAATGTAAGGATCTCGCGGCATTGAAATTTGTGAATCCAGAATTGGGAAACAATTTGCTTCACCAATCGAAGTACAAGTCGTTGTGAATTTTGATTTTTCACCGATGTTGAAAGTATTACCTGCTGCGTCTTTGTATGGGTTAGCACCAAGAGGCATAAAACCGTTACCAGTGTCGCTGTATGCGATGACATCTGCAGTGTGATTTAGCACGATATCCATAATCACTTTTAGCCCGAGTTCATGGGCATAATCCACAAACTCTTGGAATTCGGCTTCTGTACCTAAATGTGGATCAACTGTTGTGAAGTCAAGTCCCCAGTAACCGTGGTATCCCTTGTAGTCATTTACTACTGGTGGAGTGATCCAGATTGAGTTGAAACCTAGACGAGCGATTCGATCTAGGTTTTCTTTCAGGCCAATGAAATCACCGCCGTGATAAGCCGCTACAGAAGTTGTGTCAAAACCTTGTTGGTTTGGACCTGACCCGTAGTCATTGTCTTCACTGCCATTTGCGTAACGATCTGTGAAAACAAAATAGGTAGCGTCATCTGAATTAGTTGGGCGAGGCATCGAAGTTTGAGCAAAGGTGGTTGCGGTTGATTCATCAAGTGTGCCAATCACAGCTGCCTCGGTTGGCATTGCCGAAAGTGTGATCAGTGAGACTGCTGCAATTCCAAGTACCAACCGCTTATTCACTATACGCTCCAGATTCCAATTCCGGCTCCATCAATTTTGATATCGCCATCTTGATTAAGTTTTGCATCACCAAGGATTTGTTCAAAGCTTGTAATTCCAGCTTGTTTCAAGTCTATCTGCCGATTTTCGACCTGTGCGCGACTTACCGCAACTAGAAGTCGGGAATTCGCGGTTTCTCTTAGATAACAAACCAAGTCATCAGAGACGTGAACCCAACGTAATCCACCGTCGATTAATGCATCATTCGACTTACGAAGATTGATAAGTTGTTTATAGAGCTCAAATGTCTCCATGTCCCATTTATCTAAATTGTCCCAAGGGAAAGTCGTGCGAGCATCCTCACCCCAAAGGCCTTCAGCACCAATTTCATCTCCTTGGAAAATCATTGGCGTGCCTGGCAGAGTCATCAACATCGCTGCAGCAACATGGTGTCTGTCTCTGCCAACAACTGAACGAATGCGAGCAGTGTCATGGCTGTCTAGCAATGACCAGCTTGTTAAATATGAACGCCATGGCATACGTGATGAGAAAGATTGAATTGTCTTAACCATGTTTTCACCGGTCAAAGACGGAACTGGGGTTGGAACGCCAAGCCATTTTCCATCGTATTGCTCATTAACTAGCCAAGTCCAAACTGGCTTCAAGAAGGCTGCATAGTTCATTGAACCGTGCCAACCATCTCCATCGAGGTCTGGACCTGCATCATGGAAGTGTTCAGCAATCAAAAGTTTGTCTTCGCCTTCATCTTCCATTGCATGTCGTGTAATGCGAGCGACATCGTGTGTGAAATCGACTTCACCTTGACGGCCACTCATGTTTGCAACGTCTACACGCCAGCCATCCATATTGAAAGGTTTGCGCAACCACTTACGAATAATTGAATCATGTTCAGAAATCAAGACTTCTTTTAGAGAATCAGACTTGTAGTTGAACTTCGGAAGCGAGCTAACACCTAGCCATGTTGCATATCCATCTTTGTAGGAAGGATTAAATGTATAGAACTCGCTGAAAATCGGGTGACCTTCGAGAGCTTTCAAGAACCATTCGTGTTTTGCACCAGAGTGATTCAAAGTAATGTCACCCATCACGCGAATATTTCTACTATGTGCAACTTCACAAAGATTGATAAACGCTTCATCCCCACCCAAAAGTGGATCAACATGATTAAAAGTACTAGCGTCATAACGGTGAGTGCTTTTACCTGGGAAGAACGGGGTGAAATAAATAACGTTTGCACCGAGATCCTCTAAGTGACTTAAACGTTCTGCCGCTCCCCAAAGATCTCCACCAAACCACTCTTTTCCGGTGTTTGGTGAACGGCCCTCTGGATGCATGTCCCACTCGCGCGGAACTACCCAGTCAGGTACTTCGTAAGTTTTATCTGACTTTGCGAAGCGGTCGGGGAATACTTGATAGACAACTGCTGTTTTGCCCCATTCAGGTGGCAGTGAAGCAGTCGATAGCGCGAAGTCGTGCGCATCGGTGCAGTCGTAATCAACCCACCCTGCTGCTGTTAGCCATCCGTAGCCGACATTGCCGCCAGCTAGTCCCCATCTGTAATGGCTGCGACGGTTTAGAACCGGAAGATCAGCTTTCCACCAAGTTTCAATTTCATTAGAAGATAAAACTGAAGCTTCAACTACGCGTGGTTCACCGTCGTGAACCGTACGCACGACAACATGTTCAGGTTGAATTGAATTCGGAATTCGAATTCGAATTTCAACATCTTCGCCAGGTTGTGGTGCAGGGTTCGACACATAAAGTGCGGAGCCATCGTGATGGATCCACTTAGTGCTAAAACTCATCCCTTAACCGAACCTGCTGTCAGTCCGCTCACAATGAAACGTTGTAATGAAATAAAGATGATTACAACTGGAACTGATGCAAGGAATGCGCCAGCACAGAACGCACCCCATCTTTCTTGGTATTGACCCGGACCACTATTTACGAACTGGTACAGACCAACTGCAAGAGTTTGGTTTTCGGCATCAGGCCCAAGAAGAACGCGTGCCAATACGAAGTCATTCAAGGTGCCAATGAATGAAAGCATGAACACAACTGCAAGTGCAGGAAGAGCCAACGGCAAAACAATCTTGAAGAAAATCTGTGAATGGTTTGCACCATCAATCATCGCAGATTCATCGAGTTCTTTTGGCAAAGTGTCGAAGAAACCCTTAATCAACCATGCGTTGATACCGAGTGCGCCACCTGTATAAACGATGATTAGTGCCCAAGGAGTACCAATACCAATAGCTGGGAAGTAATCGGTGATGAATGACATGATATAGAAGATTGCGGTCAACGCTAGGAATGAAGGGAAAACCTGCACCATTAACAAAGACAAAAGTGTTGCACGTCGTCCACGGAAACGTAGACGGCTGAATGCATATGCACCAAATCCACCAATCAAAACGTTAAGCGCTGCAGTAATTGCGCCAACCATGAGACTGTTCTTTACCCAGTCGGTGTAATTGATGCGATCGCTGTTAAACAAAGTTTGGAAATTGTTGTTTGCAAACTTTTCTGGCATCAATTCGCGGACCAAACTCTCTTGGCCACTTAGTGCTGTTGCAACAACGAACCAAACTGGCAACAGAACTAAAACAGTAATGATGATTACTGCGGTGTGGCGGAAAAACGCAATTTGGCGACGTTTGGTGCGCTGAATTTTCTGAGCTGCAATGTATTCAGGGCTCTGTTGAGCCTGTAAAAGTTGCGCGTTGCTCATGACATGTTCTCCAATGCTTTCGAACGTTTGAATGACCAGAATGAAATTCCACCGATGATCATGAAGATGATGATGGAAACTGCGGCCGATAGACCATAGTTGTTTCCTCGCCCACTCGCGAATGCAAGTTTGTAGGTGTACGAAATCAAAATATCAGTTGCACCTGCAGCTGAGTTTGAGTTCTGTAACGAAGGCCCACCCTCAGTCAGAAGATAAATCTGGTTGAAGTTGTTGAAGTTGAATGAGAAAGAACCAACCAACAAAGGACCAGTAGCAACCATCAACAATGGCAAAGTCACATTTCTAAATACTTGGAAACGGTTTGCGCCATCAACTGATGCAGCTTCTTTGAGTTCAGAAGGAATCGCTTGAAGTGCACCGGTAGCAACCAAGAACATGTAAGGGAAACCAAGCCAGGTGTTAACCATCAAAATCGACATCTTTGCCAAGTTTGGATCAGTTAACCAACTGATGTCTAGACCAGTGACAGTGTTGATTGTTCCCCATTCAGAGTTAAGCAAACCACGCCAAATCAAGATTGAGAGGAAGCCTGGGATTGCATAAGGAATAATCAAAAGTGAACGATAGACCTTGCGGAAGCGCATTACCGGGGTGTTGAACAGCAACGCCACACCCACACCAACAGCGAAAGTTAAAAACACAGATGAGAATGCATAGACAACAGTCCAAACAAACACGCGTGGCATCGCTTCGCTGTAACGAGGATTCTGGAAAATATCTAGGAAGTTTTTCATTCCAACATTAGTCAAGTAGCCAGTTGGAATTGCCGCATTCTTGCCGGTTTCACAATCTTTACCGGTCCAAGAACCGTAGCCATTGTTCTTGTAAACATTTCCACATTCAGTGTTAGTGAATGTGTCCTTCTTAGAATCATAGAACCATTTGGATGCGCGTTCAAAACCACTGACAGAAGAGTCAACAACATATTGACGACCGCCACCAAGATCAATCGAGTAGGCATCGCCTTTATCAATTATTCCTGAGGCATCCTTCTTAGAGAGTCCGGTGTAACCTGCCGGCGGAATTGGTGCATAAGTAACTGAATCAAGTTTGAATTGTTTCGGAGCTTCAGTCAAACTGTCTTTTGTTCCGATGAATGAACCTAAATCTTCGAAAGTTTCAGAGTCATAACGTTCAAGTAAGTAAACCAATTCACCGTTTGAGTCAGTCGCCATTTGCATTGTGAATGAATCAAAATCTGTGTAGGTTTCTTGAATTTCTGAAATTGCATCCTCTTTGTTCAGGTAGTGACCTGTTGAGTAGTTAGTGAATGCAATGTAAACAGAATAAATAATCGGCAAAACACCGAAGATCAACATGGTTACGAGACCAGGAAGCAAGTACTTCATTGGAATCAGCTTCTCGGTCAGGTAGAGAAAGTTGACTGCAAGAATTAGTAAAGCCGTGATTACTGCTGGAACTACAAGTCCAACGTTGAACATTAGGAATGCCGCAAAACCAAGTAGCGCAGAAACCATTCCAAGTAATGAGTATTTAATTAAGAGAGCACCAGCACTCTTTTTTGGGTTATAAAACTTAACTTCTTTTTCGGGCTTATCGCTCACGGAAATCCTGACCATTCTCGATTTGGATAATTAATCTTAAATGAATGGTGGGCAACTCAAGTGAGCTGCCCACCATTCTTCTATGTTGGTTACCTAATTAGTTGATTGCGTCTTTAATGTTTTGAGCCGCATTCTCAAAGGCAGTCTTTGGTGATGAAGGATCTTCTTCACGAAGTGAAGCGCTCCATGCATCGCCCACGTTGCCCCAGATTGCTGCCATTTCAGGAATGTTAGGCATTGGAACAGCGTCTGGGTAAGTCACCAAGAACTGAGCTGTGAATGGGTTAGGAGACACACCAGCGTTCTTGTTAGATGGGTTACATCCGTTGACCTTGCAGTACTTCTTCTGAGTTGCAGAAGATGCGATGTAGCTGATCAAGAAATCTTTCGCAGCCTGTAGACGATCGTGGTTTACAGCAAACTTGCTGATGTAAAGACCGCGAACACCTGAGAATGGGATTGACTTTTCGCCAGCAACGATTGTTGGGAACTTGCAAAGCTTGATGTCTTTCTTAGCAGACAAGTCGCGAATTGCGTTTGAGTTCCAAGGACCGGTGATGTAGTAAGCAGCTTTGCCCTTTGCGAAAGGACCAGTTGTTGCATCGTATGAACCTGCGTAGTGCTGGAACAAACCGGTTGCTTGCCATCCACGAAGAATGTTTACTTTCTTTGCAGAGTCAACAGCTTTGTCAACCAAAGTCTTGGTTGTGTATTCACCGTTAGCTTTTTGCTTGAAGAAAGCTCCACCCAAACCTGAAAGCATTGGGAAGAAGTGGTAAGCATCTGGACCAACCTGAATGATTGTGTTGATCTTGCCATTGTCTAGTTTGGCAGAAACACCATCAACTAGATTTTCAAGGGTTGTTGGGCACTTCTTGCCAGCGATGTCTTGGTTCATTACCAATGCGATTGATTCGTGAAGCATTGGAACACCAAGAAGTTTTCCATCGTACTTAAATGCAGCGATGTCCTTAGATGGGAATTGTGCAACTACTGGAGCTGGAAGCGAAATTGCTTTTACAGATCCGTTAGATACCAATTCACCAGTCCAGTCGTGAGCACCTTCGAAGATGTCTGGAGCATCGGCTGCTTGAACTGTCTGCAAAACGTTGCGAGCATCTTCCATGCTTACAACTTCAACGTTTGCAGCTTTGTAATCTTTAGCGATTGCTTCCATAGCATCAACTTTGGTTGCATCGACCCAGATAACAAGTCTTGGTTTTGCTGCGGTAGCTGATGGCACCAAAAGTGCCGCTGCCGCCATTGCGCATGCCACGCCTGCGGCAAGCATCTTTCCTTGAAGACGCATAATTCATTTCCTCCATAGAATTTTGCTCGAGATGAGCGGGTGAAGTCTTGGCAAAATACCCCCTGCTGTCAACGGTCAGTCTGCTCTCAACCCTTACTGAAACCAATTTGTTACTGAGATAGTCGAAATTGGACAACTCTGGCTCTGCTGCATAACAACTAGGTAACGGTGCCGAATGTGCCTTACTCTCACTAAGGCTGCTTATCTACACTGAGCGGCACAACGTCTATCCGACTAGTTAAAAAGGTTAATGATGAATCTGAGACATAATTTCAAGCCAGTAAGAAATCCAAAGTCAATCGCGGGTCTTGCAGTATTTAGTTTGCTTGCAAGCGTGCTGAGCTTCATTGGATTCACGCCAGTTGCTGCAGCGACCAACATCGATCTGATCGTTCATGTTCCGCTAGCGGCACACGCGACCAACAAAGTTTTTGTCACCCCAACTGGAGGGACTGAAGTCTCAGCTCCATACAAGTATGCAGATGATTATGGTTCATTTGCAATTGTGACTGTGCCGGCTGCTCAACCAGAAATGGCCATTTCAACTGATGGTCTTGGCGATGGTGGAACTTTCACTCGCGTTGGTGCAGAAATTTGGCTAGACGAAAGTAGTGATGGATTTAAGTCCCGCTACATCGCACAGAACTGCTCTTTAGAAATTCATTACATCGCAGGTTCAAATTCTGATGCAACTAATGCAGATCTTGATTGGTCGGACGATCTAGGTAACAGCGGAACAATTACTAATTCAACAGTTTCAACAAATACAGCTACTTTCACCTTTGCGGGCAATTGCAATGCAAAAACTTTGACAGTCAATGCAAATATTTCCGGAACAGAAAAAACTTCTTTTGCGATTAATCTAAAAACAACTGGTGAGGCTTGGATTAAAGATTCTTGGCCACTGGCTCGCACAACTCAAGAATGGGCAGACGGATTTGCAGTAATCCACTGGTACCGAAGTGGTGGATACTCCGGATACGGACTTCATACCTGGGAAATCAACGGAAGTGGATACTCAGGAGCAGCAGTTCAGTGGGGTTCTCCAATGGCTTCTACTGGAACTGATGAATGGGGCGTCTATTGGCGCATACCTATTTTTGATGCTTCAACAACTGTTCCATACATCATTCACAGTGGAGACTCAAAAGATCCTTCTGCTCTCGATCAGATGTTAGATCTTGCAAAAACAGGTGGTGAAGTTTGGCTCAAGTCAGGAAGCGCTGACACAGATGGATACGCAAAATACTCAGTGCCAGTACTGAGCGATGTTGAAGCAGATTTAGGTCGTCAAAAAGCTATTTGGCTAACACCAGGAGTTATTGCGTGGCCATACCCAATCACAGCTGAAACTTACGATGGACATGCAGTTCTTCATTACTCAGAAAATGCAAATTTGGTTGTCGATGAATCAGGCGTAAGCGGCGAAGATGATTCTGTAGTTTTGGAATATGCCGCTGGATTGACCAGTGCTCTAAGAACACAATACCCATACTTACGTGACTATGTAGCACTAAAAATACCTGCAAACGAACAAGCAAATGTAAGCACCTGGGTTCGCGGTCAAGTCGCCATCGAAACTTTAAACAATGACAAAACTGCACCACTGAGAATTTCTGGTGTGCAGTTAGGCGATGTGCTTGATGCGCTATATCCAGATGCAAAAAACATCACTCCAGGAATTTCTTGGAATGGAAACACTCCAACCATCACTGTTTGGGCACCAACTGCAAAAGATGTGAATCTTGAGCTGTTTGAC
>JBDKLK010000040.1:0-10197 GCA_039795655.1 Actinomycetota bacterium | reverse complement strand
CTAGGAGAGGAGGTAGCCTTGGGAGGTTGATTTAGGGAGTTTCAATGTCGCAAATCTCGTCACCAACTGGACTTTTGATTAACGGGCAGTGGGTTAAGGGCTCGAATTCAATGGATGTAATCGACCCATCAAATAATCAAGTTTTAGCCCAAGTAGCCGACGCCACACTTGCTGAAGTCGATTTAGCTATAGAAAGTGCACACACAGCATTCAAGTCCTGGTCGCAAACTGTACCTCGTGTGCGCGGCGAAGTGCTACGTAAAGCTTTCGAAATCATGACTACTGAACTCGAAGATTGCGCTCGGTTAATTGCACTTGAGAACGGCAAAGCTTGGCGCGATGCCATGGGTGAAGCTGCATACGCGGCTGAATTTTTCCGTTGGTTTAGCGAAGAGGCAGTCCGCACTCCAGGCGATTTCCGAAAATCTCCAAGCGGCGACAAAACCATCATCGTTGATCATCGCCCAATCGGAGTTGCGTTGATGGTTACACCTTGGAATTTCCCGGCAGCAATGGCAACTAGAAAACTTGGACCAGCCCTTGCTGCAGGTTGCACCGCAATTTTGAAACCGCCAGCTGAAACTCCGTTGACCGCACTGTGGGTGGCAAACGTTTTGCAACGAGCTGGCGCGCCTGAAGGTGTTGTGAATGTTGTTACAACATCAAAATCATCTGAGATGGTTGCACACACTTTGGCTGACAAGCGAATCGCAACTTTGTCTTTCACTGGTTCAACTTTTGTTGGCAAAAAACTGCTTCAACTCACTTCAGAAAGAGTTATGCCAGCTTCTATGGAATTAGGCGGTAATGCTCCTTTTCTAGTTTTCGAAGGTGCTGACGTTGACAAAGCTGTTGCTGGTGCGATGATTGCCAAGATGCGTAATGGTGGTGCTGCTTGCACAGCGGCAAATCGGTTCTACATCCATGAATCCGTCGCAAAAGAGTTCAGTGAGAAATTGGCACAAGCATTTTCTGCTCTAAAAGTTGGTCCAGGAATCGATCGGGAAAACGATTTAGGTGCGATGGTCAGCCAAAAAGAAGCAGACAAGATTTCAACATTAATTGCCAGTGCCGAATCTGAAGGTGGCAAAGTTGTTTCGACAGCTAAAGCTCCAGCCAACGGCGCTTTTGTCGCTCCAGTAATCGTTAACAATGTTCAACACGGTTCTGTTCTTACCCGCGAAGAAGTTTTCGGGCCGGTTGCACCGATCGTTACATTCGAAAAACAAGAAGATGGAATACGTATGGCAAACGACACCGAATACGGCTTAATTTCTTATGTTTTTGCAAAAGACGCCGGTGCTGGAATTGGAATTGCAAAACAAATGGAATCTGGAATGGTTGCAGTTAATCGGGGACTTGCATCTGATCCTGCCGCTCCGTTCGGTGGAATGAAGGAATCAGGAATTGGTCGCGAAGGCGGTTTCCATGGTATTCACGAGTTCCTTGAAACCCAATATTTTGCAGTAGATCTATAAGCGGTAGTTCTGCGTGTCACGATATTTTGAAATTGAAAAACGAGTTGCCGATCTAGAAGGCGCTGACCTGCAAGGTCGAGTTGGTGTTATTCATACACCGCATGGCGATATTCAGACGCCAGCTTTTATTCCTGTGGGAACCAAAGCAACGGTGAAATCTGTATTGCCTGAATCAATGAAACAGCTTGGGGCGCAAGCGATTTTGGCGAACGCTTATCACCTGTATTTACAGCCAGGCCCCGATGTGGTTGATGAAGCCGGCGGCCTTGGCAAATTTATGAACTGGGATGGACCTACTTTTACTGACAGTGGCGGTTTCCAAGTCCTTTCACTTGGCGTTGGTTTTAAAAAAGTACTGGCGATGGAGAGCGTGACTGTTCAATCCGATGACGTGATCGCAGAAGGAAAAGACCGGCTCGCACATGTGGATGATGATGGTGTTACTTTCAAATCTCATCTGGATGGAACTTTGCATCGATTCTCACCAGAAATTTCTATGCAGGTGCAACATCAACTCGGTGCTGACATAATTTTTGCGTTTGATGAGTGCACAACTTTGCTGAATACTCGTAAATACCAAGAAATAGCCCTAGAACGGACTTTAAAGTGGGCTGAGCGCTGCATTGCTGAACATAAGAGATTGACAGCAAAGCGCGTTACGAAGCCGTATCAAGCGTTATGGGGCGTTTTACAGGGTGCTCAGTACGAAGATTTACGTAGAAAAGCTGCTCGAGACATTGGTGCACTTGATTTTGATGGATTCGGACTCGGTGGTGCACTAGATAAGGCAGAACTTGGAACGATTATCAATTGGATGACTTCCGAGCTACCAGAAAATAAACCTCGTCACCTTCTAGGAATTGGTGAACCAGACGATCTTTTCCCTGGAGTTGAAAACGGCGCAGACACTTTTGATTGTGTTGCAGCATCTCGGGTTGCTCGAAACGCTTCCGCATATGGCCCTAATGGCCGTTTTAACGTTAGCAATGCTCGATTCCGTCGCGACTTCACACCGCTTGATGAAAACTGCACCTGCTACACCTGCGCGCATTACACAAGTGCATATATACATCACTTAGTTAAGTCGAAAGAAATGCTCGCTGCGACTTTGTTGACCATCCACAACGAGCATTACATCGTTGGCTTAGTGGCAAAAATCCGCAAAAGCATTCTTGATGGGAATTACTACGAATTTAAAAAAGAGTTCCTCGGAGAATTCCACAAAAACGATTAGTGGTTATAGCTAGGTTCGTGGCGCTTTACCCAACCAATCACTGGATAGGTGATTGGAAGTAGGAACACTTCTAGCAAGGTTTTGTAGACGTAGCCAGTGATCACGTAGTTCAGAAATTCAGAGCCGGTTATAACTCCATAAAAAGCCACTGTGCAAAAAACCAAAGTGTCGGCAAACTCACCAACCACGGTAGAACCAATCAACCGAGCCCACAGATGCTTTTCTTTGGTGAACTCTTTAATTTTGACTAATACAAATGCATTAAGTAATTGGCCAACCAAGAACCCGCAGACACTTGCCAAGACAATTCTTGGAACCAACCCCAAAATGTTTTCGAATGAAGTCTGGAAATCCCAGCCATCCGCAGCTGGAGAAATTTGAACAGCATAAAAAGTTGCTGCTGCGAGAATCGCCATTGCGAATCCGAGGTAGATAGCTCGGCGTGCCGCTTTCCATCCATAAACCTCACTCAATACATCGCCGAGAATGTAAACGAGTGGAAATAGAAATGCGCCGCCATCTGTAATCAACGGACCAACTGCAATTAGTTTGGTAGCACCGATATTCGAGATAAGCAAAATGCCAGTGAACAATGCCACGATGGTGGGGTAGTAGCTTTTGATTTCCTGGGCAAAATGAAGTTGCTTTTGGTTGGTCAAAATCTCACGCATCTTCTTCTGGAAGGCCATCCATAATTTTGCGTTGCATAGCCGGATCTAGAGCCTGGAAAATCTTGCGTGAAATCTCGCCAAGTTTTGCGAATTCTTCATCGGAAAGTACATCAACTAAATGTCCGCGGACGCTTTCAACGTGAAGTGGAGCCGCTTCAACTAGTTTGTTGAAGCCGGCTTCGGTAAGTACAGCATTGAATCCGCGCTTATCTTCTTCGCAAATTGTGCGGGATACCAATCCTGCTTTAATCAAGCGATCAAACTGGTGGGTCAAGCGAGAGCGACTAGACATCACTCGTTCAGCCAATTCGCTCATCCGCATACAGCGATCTGGCGATTCAGAAAGCCGAACCAAAATTTCATAGTCACTCAAAGTTAAGTCGTGGGCATCTTGGAGGTCTTTAGAGAAAATATCTGGAAGGACAATGGCAACTGACAGAAATGAGCGCCAATTGCGCTGCTGCTTCGCATTAAGCCATCTAGTCACGGGTGAACTTTAGCGAAATTGCTTTAGTGACTCGTTTCTTAGTGACTCGTTAAATCCCAGATTCGAACTCCGCCGAGTAGCCCAGCGGTATTGCTCACGATTGAAACGTTTTTTGGCAACTTCACATCTGCTAGATATTTTGAGTTCCCACCACCGATGTAGAGATGATCAAAGAATAGGAATCCTGCGTATGCCGGAATTGCTTTTTGGACTCTGCGAGCCCAGCGCTCGTTGCCGATTTCCTTTCGAGTCACATTTCCAAGCTGTTCTTCGAAAGTTTGACCTTTGCGAAATGGTGCGTGACCTAATTCGAGATGAGGTTGCAAAGCACCATTTAGGAACAGTGCACCACCAACGCCAGTGCCAAGTGTCATCACAAATTCAAAACCGTTTCCTTGAGCTACAGCGCAGCCCTGCACATCAGCGTCGTTTGCAACTCGCACTGGCTTTTTGAAAGATTCTTCAAGTGCCGCTTGTAGATCAAAACCAATCCAAGATGCGCGCAAGTCTGGATCGATTTCACCACCATAAGAGACTCGGCTAAATGCCATTGCTAGATGAACAATTCCTTCGCGAACCAAGCCAGGAAAGCCGACAGTTATGCGATCGTACTTACCGATGTCTGTGGTTAGTTTGTGAAGTGAAGAAATGAGTTGTTCTGGTGGATTTGGATAAGGGGTTTTGATTTTGATGCGGTCGCTAATCATGTTGCCAGCATCATCACAGATAGCAGCTTTTAATCCAGTGCCGCCAATATCGATACAAAGGGTTTTGGTCATACCTTTGTTAACACCTCCGCACCATTTTCGGTAACTACCAATGTGTGTTCAAACTGCGCAGAACGTTTGCGGTCTTTGGTTACAACTGTCCAGTTGTCATTCCACATATCCCACTCGTAAGTTCCTAGGGTCAGCATAGGCTCGATGGTGAAAGTCATTCCGACTTCCATAATTGTGTCAAAGTTTTCATCGTCAAAATGCGGGATGATCAAACCGCTATGAAAAGTTGTCGAGATGCCATGTCCGGTGAAATCTCGAACCACTCCGTAGTTGAAGCGTTTCGCATATGCCTCAATGACTCGTCCGATCACACTGATTGGGCGCCCAGGCATAACGGCTTTGATGGCGCGGTCTAAAGATTCTCGGGTTCGCTCAACCAATAGTTTCGATTCTTCATCAACTTCGCCTGCATAGAAAGTCGCGTTGGTATCTCCATGGACACCATTTTTGTAGGCAGTTATGTCGATGTTGACGATGTCTCCATCTTGAACAACTGTTGAGTCTGGAATGCCGTGGCAGATGACTTCGTTGAGCGATGTGCACATACTTTTTGGAAAACCGCGGTAGCCAAGTGTGGATGGGTAAGCGTCGTGGTCACACAAGAATTCATGACCAATCCGATCGAGTTCGTCTGTGGTGATTCCTGGACGAATACTTTCGCCAACCAGATTTAGCGCCTGCGCTGCGAGGCTTCCGGCAATGCGCATTTTTTCGATGGTCTCTGTAGTTTGAATATCTGAACCTGAGTGATTGCTTGGTGATTTCTTGCCGACATATTCCGGACGCACGATATGTGGAGGAACCGAACGCATTGGGGAAATTGTGCCTGGAACTAAATTCACTCGAGCACTCACTTGTTCATTCACTAGGTCAATGTAATTTGAAAAGTAAAAATGTTGAAAATGAAAAAGGCCCGCACTTTCGTGCGGACCTTTTCCTAAAGGACTAAGCCTTCTTTGCAGCTTTACGCTTTGGGCGCTTTGCAGCTTTACGCTTTGGAGCAGCCTTCTTTGTTGCTTTCTTAGCAGCCTTCTTAGGAGCAGCTTTCTTAGCAGCCTTCTTAGTTGCTTTTTTAGCAACTTTCTTTGTTGCTTTCTTAGCAGCTTTCTTAGGAGCAGCTTTCTTAGCAACCTTGCGTGCCTTCTTAGCAGCTTTCTTAGGAGCAGCTTTCTTTGCAGCCTTCTTTGTTGCTTTCTTAGCAGCCTTCTTAGGTGCAGCTTTCTTAGCAACCTTACGTGCTTTCTTTGCAGCCTTCTTAGGTGCTGCAGCTTTCTTTGTAGCTTTCTTAGCTACTTTTTTAGCGCCAGCTTTTTTAGCTGGAGCCTTCTTTGCGGATTTTTTGGCAGCCGCCACTTTGCCTCCCTGAATCGTGATACCAACTTTTCATTGGTATCTAGTGGCAAACGCTTGCACATTTTTTCCAAAACGCAAAGTATTTTTGTGTCTTTCCCAAAAAAACTTTTTCAAAGTGATAATGCATTCATTTATTTTTACTATGAAAAAACTTAGATTTTTTCTTGAAAAACTAGAAATGATCGATGATTTTTATTGTTTTCGATTAATAAATTGAAATGTGGAATTTTGTGGAACAAATAACAAAATTCCTGATTTTGTGAGTAAATTTCTGTGGAAAACTACGAATTATTGGTTTCTCCGCGTGCAATTCGTTCTGAAATTGCATATTTATTTGTTCGATCATCAAAATTCCACAAATCCTTTAATCCTCGCCCAACAGCGACAGATCCAGCCGCACAAAAAATTCCTCCAGAAATTAGCGACACGCGGAGAGAAAACACTTGAGCAGCGAAATTTGATCTGATTTGGCCAAGTTGGGGTCCGATGCTGTACGACAACATTTCAATACCAGCAAGACGTCCACGCATTGAAAGTGGAATTGTTGAGTTCCAAATTAAACTTCTAAATAATCCACTAACCATGTCTGCACATCCTGCAATCATCAAACAAAGAAGTGCTAAATAAATATTCGGCGAGAATCCTGATAGCGCCATGGCAACTCCCCAAATAGTCGCTGCAAAAACAATGGCACGTCCATGTTGATGAACTTTTTGCACCCAACCAGATGTTGCAGAGGCGATTAATGCACCGACACTCATTGACGCGTACAAAAGCCCTAGCGACCAAGGCGCATCAAATTCAATAGCCATAAATGGGAACAAAGCATTTGGGAAAGCCAGCACCATTGCAATAATGTCAATTGCATAAGTACCTAATAGATCTGGTCGGCTTCGTGCGTAGTTGAAACCTGAAAACATCATCTTTACGTCTATGCGTTCCTTTGTACTTTCGGCGGCACGAGCTGACATCTTCATAAAAAGTAAAGTTGCGATGAAATACGAAATTACATCTACTCCGTAAGCCATTGCTGGCCCGGCAGTAGCTGCGATTATTCCGCCAAGTGAAGGTCCAAGAATGCTGCCGAAATTCCATCGCATTGAATTTACTGCGGTAGCGGAAGGTAACAAATCAGTAGAAACGATCTGTGGCAATAGTGCGTTCAAACTCGGTCGCTGTATGCCATCAAGAATCGCATAAAGAAATGTAACCGTGTAAATAATCATCACTTTTGGGGAATCGGACAGTGCGTTCAGTAGAAGAATTCCGGTTGCAATTCCCAATCCAAATTCTGTTATGACCACAACCTTCTTGCGGTTCATCGAATCGGCAATTGCGCCACCCCAAATGCCAAACACAATTAGTGGTCCGATCTCAATCAAACCAATGATTCCTACAGCTACATAAGAACCTGTGAGTTGAGCAATTTGAAGAGGAGCGGTTACATAAGTGATCATTGAGCCAAGCATCGAGATGCTGCCTGCCGTGAACATCAATCGAAAATCTCGGGAAACTTTCAGAGAAGCGAAATCAATACTGAAGATTTTGCGTAGCAAAGAAATTGGATTCGATTTAGTCACAGGGAAATTGTTTACCGATGGTAAGAATGTGAGTCGTCTGGGTAGGAGCCAGATTCCACATCGCTGGCCCACCTAGTCACTGCATTCGAGATTACGGATTTGATATCTGCGTATGGCTGTACGAATTTAGGGGTGTGACCAGAAAGTCCGCCAACTAAATCTTGCCAAACTAAAACCTGGGCATCTGTTTGATTGCCTGCACCGATTCCGATTACAGGGATTTTCACCGATGTTGTTAATTCAGACGCTAACTCGGTAGGAACAACTTCTAGCACGATTGCAAAAACTCCAGCTTTTTCTAAAGCAATTGCATCAGAAATAAGTTTCTTGCCCGCTTCACCCTTGCCTTGCACCACATATCCGCCAAACTGATTAACTGATTGTGGAGTTAATCCAAGATGACCCATGACTGGAATCCCATTTGCAACCAGTGCGGAGATTTGTGGAAGCACGTGTTCGCCACCTTCGAGCTTAACTGCGTGCGCACCACCTTCTTTGATAAATCGAACGGAAGTAGCAATCGCTTGTTCAACCGATTCTTGGTAGGTGCCAAAAGGAAGGTCTGCAATCACAAAAGCATGTTCGCTTGCGCGCACAACAGCTTTCACCAATGGAAGTAGATCTTCTACATCGACTGGGATAGTGGATTCATGACCAAACATCACCATCGCCGCTGAATCGCCAACTAATAGAGCAGGGATTCCAGCAGTATCAAAAATCTTTGTTGACCAAGCATCGTAGGCAGTGAGCATTGCCCATTTTTCATTACGTTCTTTTGCTGCTTGGAAATCGCGAATCGTGAATCGCGAACCTTGAATAGGTCTAAACATTTTTAACTCCACTCTCGAGTCCATATAGGTACCCGGATACGGGAATAGTTTGACAGAATCTGTTTGTTACTCGCAGGTCAGGAAATTATTGGTGCTTTTCGAACCAAGCGCTAGTGATTGGCAGACGTCGATCTCGACCAAAAGCACGTTTAGAAATCTTTGTGCCAGGCGGATATTGCCGGCGCTTGTATTCAGCTCGGTCCACCATCTTGAGTACTCGATCTACCAATTCCGGACTAAAGCCCATTTCAATTAGTTCACGACTTCCCTTATCTCGTTCAACATATGCATCTAGCAATTTGTCTAGCAAGACGTAATCTGGCAGCGAATCAGAATCTTTTTGTCCCGGTCGCAATTCCGCACTTGGCTCTTTGGTGATTGAACTATCGGGTATTGGAGCAACTTTGTTTTGGGTGATTGCCAATCGGTTACGCCATTTAGCCATTTCCCAGACAATAGTTTTTGGTACATCTTTGATTGGTGCAAAACCGCCAACAGCATCGCCATAAATTGTTGAGTAACCAACGGCTAGTTCACTTTTATTTCCGGTTGCGAGTACTAGGTGCCCCTCTTGATTGCTCAATGCCATCAAAGTCACGCCACGAGCTCTAGCTTGCAGGTTTTCAGCGGCTAAGCCAGTCAGTTCGATTTCGTTTTCGTAAGCAGCGACGAAGTTCTCGATACCAATTGTTCGGCAATTAATTCCGAGGCGGTTTGCTAAATCAAATGCATCAGATTTTGAGTGGTCTGAAGAATATTTGGATGGCATTGAAACGCCATAAACATTTTGTGCGCCAATCGCGTCGACGGCGATAGTTGCAACCAAAGCTGAATCGATACCGCCAGATAAACCAAGTACAACTGATTTGAAACCATTTTTCTTGATGTAGTCGCGCAAACCAACAACCACTGCGTTGTATTGGGTCTGAATATCAGAAACAGCTGGAGCAATAATTGGTTTGAGGGGATTGTAGGTTTTGAAAGGCCATTCACTAATAACAGCAACTTCAGTTCCGTCAGGAAGTATGGTTTCGGTTTTAGCAGGTGCAAGATCTAGGTCTACAGTTAATAGACCTTCTTCAAACATTGGTGCCCGAGCTAAGAGTTGTCCTGCTTCGTCAACAATTAATGAGTCACCATCGAAAACAAGTTCGTCCTGACCGCCAACCATATTTACGTATGCCAAAGTTGCATTTGCTTCTTTTGCGCGGCGGCTAACGAGTTCAAGCCTTACGTCATCTTTTTCAACTTCGTAAGGCGATCCGTTGATAACTAAGAGCAATCCGACTTCTTGTTTCGCGACGCGGGCTACGGGTCCACCTTCTTGCCACAAGTCTTCGCAAATCGCTAAGGCGATGTCAGCTCCGCCAATCCGGATAACTGAGCTTTCGTTTCCAGGAACAAAATTTCTAAACTCATCAAAAACTCCATAATTTGGAAGATGATGTTTTGAATATTTCGAAATCACTTGGCCTTGATGTAAAACACTTAATGAGTTAGTTGGGCTACCTTTTGGTTTACCAAGTTGTGGAGCATCTGTTTGAATGGACGAAAGATGACCGACCACAACTACTAGATCTCCAAGCCCATCATTAACCAAATCTTTAGCCAGTTGCAGGACTGCCAAATCGCATGCGTCTTGGAATGACTCACGCAAAGCCAAATCTTCAATTGGATAGCCAGTCAGCATCATTTCTGGGAAAGCTACCAAGTGAGCCGCAGATTCGGCTGCCTTAGCGCACCATGAGCGAACTAGCTTGGAATTGCCTGAAATATCTCCAACAG
>JBDKLK010000039.1:0-10259 GCA_039795655.1 Actinomycetota bacterium | reverse complement strand
TGTCGGTTTGGCTTCGTTGCTTGGTGGTTTCTTAACTCAAGTTAGCCAATCAGTTGTCACAATCTCAAGATCAATGGTTGATGGCGCATGGACGATGCTTGTTACCGGTCTAATTTTGATTTACGGTGCAATGCAAGAAGCTTCTGATGCTGGTGAGGAATTCCCACACGCAAAATTCGGAATCAAGGGTCTAGTAATTGCGGTTATTTTGATTTTGGTTATGCAAGGTCGCAAAAAGGAATCTGTAGAAAAAGGAACTTTCTACGCAATCGGTTTACTTTCTTTGACCAACATTGCAATTGCTGTTTTGTGGTAGAAATTAGCGAGTTGCTGCAATAAAGAAACCTTCGGCAGTTTTGCCGTCGGCCATTCCAGCTTCTTTTGCGATAAATCCGCCCCATTCGCGGATCATTTCATCTACCGGCATGTGGCTAGTTTGAGAAGTATGCGCTTTGAGTGCTGCAATCTTTTTGTCGATGAAGTTTGTGGTGTCGACATAGTGAGTGCGAACGGGATGCGCCATTAGCCAAACTTCATCAACTGTCCATGGCTCTAGGCCAGCTTTTAGGAGTTCTGGGAATGCAAACTCATTTCGGGCGTCTGGATAGACAGCTTGCATTGCAATCTCGCCTGCAGCCAAATGGTCTGGATGTGATGCGTGAATTCTTTCCCAGTTTCTTTCTGGAGATTGAATCAACATTCTTTGTGGGCGAATCTCACGGATAGCCTTTACGACTTCGCCGCGCTTTTCAACTGATGGCATCAGATGGCCGTCACGATGATTTAGGAATGTAAAACTCTTAACCCCGAGGATTCCACCAGCCGCTCGCTGCTCACTTTGGCGCAGCGGACCCATCTCGTCACGGGGAGTGTCGTCAAAACCGCCCTGATCGCCGTTTGTGAAGAGTAGATAGTGAACCTCAATACCCAATGAAGACCAGTAAGCGACAGTCGCGCCGGCGCCAAAATCAGCGTCGTCTGGATGGGCGTTAACAACTAGAACTCGCTCAATCTGGGAGTCATCAATCGGGGTGTAAGGCATTGGGTAATCGTAAACGTGAGCCTTCATCGGTCATCATCCACTTCTAAACTCCGCCTAATGAACGCGTTTGGTGAATCTCAAAATCAGGGACTTGATGTCTCAGACTTAAACCCAGCCCAACGCGAAGCAGTCGTACATCTCGGAACTCCGCTCTTGATTGTGGCGGGTGCAGGTTCAGGAAAAACTCGAGTACTAACTCGTCGCATTGCTTATCTATTGGCATCCAAAAATTGCTACGCGAATGAAATTTTGGCTATCACTTTCACCAACAAAGCAGCGGCTGAAATGCGGGAGCGAGTTGAACACTTAGTCGGCCCAGCAGCGCGAAGTATGGTGGTTTCTACTTTCCATAGTGCGTGTGCACGATTCTTGCGTAAAGATGCCGAGCTCCTTGGCTACACAAAGTCGTTCACGATTTATGACACTGATGATTCGCTTTCGCTTTTAAAAAGAGTTATCGCAGATTTGGATTTGGATCCAAAAATACATAAACCTCGAACTGTCTTAACTGCAATTAGCGGAGCAAAGAACGAACTTCTGACTCCAAAAGAGTTTTCTGAACGTGCCACAAATTACGCCGAAAAAACTCACGCTGAAATTTATGCCGCGTACCAAAAAAGATTGTTGCTTGCTAACGCAATGGATTTTGATGACTTAATCGGCAATATGGTAAGTCTCTTAAAAAGATTCCCAGAAGTTTCTGCTCGATATCGCAGCAGATTTCGCCACATCATGGTTGACGAATATCAAGACACGAATATGGCTCAATACGAATTGATTCGTGAGCTTTGTGGAGTTGGAACTGGCGAGATGGCTGAACTCTGTGTTGTGGGTGATGCTGACCAAAGTATTTACGCATTTCGCGGTGCAACAATTCGAAACATCGATGAGTTTGAACGGGATTTTCCTCGCGCCACCACGATTTTGCTTGAACAAAATTATCGGTCTACTCAAACCATCCTTTCTGCAGCAAATGCAGTGATATCAAAAAACAAGTCACGTCGCGAGAAGAAGCTGTGGACAGATTCTGGTGATGGAGATCCAATCCGGGTTTATGTTGGTGACAATGATCATGACGAAGCGGCTTACATTGCTGGCGAAATTGGTCGGTTACAGAAACTTGGGAAATACAAACTGAGCGACGTGGCAGTCTTTTATCGAATGAACAGCCAGTCTCGTTCGCTTGAAGAAGTTTTTATGCGGGCTGGAATTGCCTACAAAATTATCGGTGGCACAAGATTTTATGAACGCGCTGAAATTAAAGATGCCTTGGCGTATTTACGCGTTTTGATTAATCCAAACGACGAAGTTTCGCTGCGTCGCATCGTGAATGTGCCTCGCCGAGGCATTGGCGACAAAGCAGAAGAGCTGCTTCAACACTATGCGGCAATAAATGGTTTGAGTTTGTTTGATGCAATGGTTATGGTCGAAGCAATTGCTGGTCTTCAAAATCGTGCAGTCTCTGCTATCAAGCAATTTGTTGAGTTGATTCAGAACTTGATGGTTTTAGTTGAAGCAGACACTGAACCATCGGTGATTTTGAGTGCTGTGCTTGAACAATCTGGCTACCTTGCGGAACTCGCTAAAAGTACCGATCCTCAGGACGAAAGCCGAGTAGAAAACCTAAATGAACTTGAGTCTGTTGCCCGCGAGTTCGAATTAAACGCAGCAGAGAATGATGAAACTGGCACTCTGTTGGATTTCTTGGAGCGAGTCTCACTGGTTGCAGATGCTGACGACATTCCAGATTACGACGAGGGATTCGTAACTTTGATGACCTTGCACACCGCAAAAGGTTTGGAATTTCCAGTGGTTTTCGTTACTGGTTTAGAAGAAGGGGTTTTCCCACACAGCCGTGCGTTTGAGAATCCTGCAGAGCTAGAAGAAGAACGGCGACTTGCTTACGTTGGAATCACTCGAGCCCGTGAATGTCTCTACCTAACGCGTGCAATGCAGCGAATGTTGTGGGGCAACTTTATGCCTGGAAATGTTTCGCGATTCCTAGAAGAAATCCCTGAAGAGTTGCTTTCTTGGGTGCGTGGTGCGAGAGGGGAGAGCCTTGGAGCCAGATCAATCGGTAACCAAGGTTTTGGTAGCAATCCAGCGTCTGCAGGATTACTTCAAAAGTTAAACAAAGATGATGCTGCCAAAGAGTTTGATCTAGTACCTGGTGATCGAGTAAATCATGAAAAATTCGGTATGGGCAAAGTAACCGAAATCGCCGGCACTGGAAACAATGCACAAGTCACCATTGATTTTGGTGGCTCGATTGGCCAGAAGAGACTATTGCTTCGCTACAGTCCCGTGACAAAGCTATAAATTACAAACGAATTGAAATCGGTCGCATAGTTTCGGCGTAGAAGTCGTTGCCTTTGTCATCAACCACAACGAATGCCGGGAAATCTTTTACCTCGATTTTCCAAACTGCTTCCATTCCGAGATCTTCGAAATCTAGAACTTCAACTTTTGTGATGTTGTCCTGGGCAAGAATCGCAGCAGGTCCACCAATTGAACCTAAATAGAAACCGCCGTTCTCTTTGCAGGCATCAGTTACAGCTTTGCTTCGATTTCCTTTTGCCAACATAACAAGCGAGCCACCAGCTTTTTGGAATCGATCAACATATGAATCCATGCGACCTGCGGTAGTCGGACCAAACGAACCAGATGCATAACCTGCAGGAGTTTTAGCTGGACCTGCGTAATAGACCGCATAATCTTTCATGTATTGCGGCAATGGTTTACCCGCTTCTAAATCTGCCAAGATTCTTGCGTGTGCACTATCTCGAGCCACAATCATTGTTCCGGTTAGCGAAACGTGGGTCTTTACTGGCAATTTAGAAAGCTGGGCTTGGACATCTTTCATTGGTTGGTTCAAATCAATTGTTACGACATCGTCTTCAAGTGATTTTGTTCCAATTTCTGGCAAGTATTTAGCTGGATCAGTTTCGAGAGCCTCAACAAAAACGCCATCTCTGGTGATTTTTGCGAAAGCTTGTCGGTCGGCGCTGCATGAAACTGCAATCGCAACTGGGCAAGAAGCACCATGACGCGGTAGGCGAATAACTCGCACATCGTGACAGAAATACTTTCCACCAAACTGTGCGCCAATTCCAAACTCTTGAGTTTGTTTTAGAACTTCCGCTTCCATTTCCAAATCGCGGTAACCGTGTCCACTAATTGTGCCTTGGGTAGGTAGAGCATCGAGTGAACGAGCGGACGCATACTTTGCAGCTTTCAATGCGAACTCAGCGCTTGTGCCACCAACCACGATTGCCAAGTGATATGGCGGGCAAGCACTGGTGCCAATTAGTCGAAGTTTTTCGTCCAAAAAGTTTCTAAATGAAACTGGATTCAACAGAGCTTTTGTTTCTTGGAATAGATAGCTCTTGTTTGCGCTTCCGCCACCTTTTGCCATGAAGAAAAGTTCGTACTCCAACTCGTGGCCAGGTTTGGTGTCCAAACCAATTTCAATTTGTGCGGGCAGGTTTGAGCCAGTGTTCTTCTCTTCCCACATAGAAATCGGTGAGACCTGTGAATAGCGAAGATTTAGTTGTTGGTAGGCATTGAAAACACCGCGGGCAATGAATTCTTCATCGCGAGCATCTGTCAAAACTTGTGGGCCGCGTTTCGCACTTACAATCATCGTGCCAGTGTCTTGGCACATCGGTAAAACTCCTCCAGCGGAAACGTTCGCGTTTTTTAGTAAATCAAGTGCAACAAACTTGTCATTACCTGAAGCTTCTGGATCATCGAGGATTTTGCGCAACTGTTCTAAATGTCCTGGGCGAAGTAGATGCTGGATTTCACGAATTGCCACCTCGGTGACCATCTCAATTACTTTTGGGTCAACCTTTAGAAACTCTCGACCATCGAGATTCACAACTTCAACACCATCTTTGGTCAGCAAGCGGTACGGAGTCTTGAGGTCGCCAACTGGCAACAAATCAGAGTAGAAAAATTCGGTCACGACCCGAAGGTTACGCGGATTTGGGGCTAGGCAAGACTTTGCAGGTGAGTGAACGCAAAAAACCTAGAGGTCGGGAGACATTTCTCGACATGTTTCGGTCAATGCTGGTCCTCGGAGCAGCCGTCTCATTGGTTTTGATTGTCACCTGGAGACCGGCGGACACAAAACCTACGTACACATATGTTGATGCGCATTCTGTGGCAGTTAATGCAGCAGATGAACTTTCTTTCACACCACTAGAACTAAGTCTCGGCAGCGGATGGCAATCAACCACCGCTTGGGTGGAACAAGTTCCTTCTGATATTTCAAAAAACCATTGGCACGTAAGTTATGTGAAGGGGACTAGCAAATATGTTGCGGTTGATCAGTCGGACACTTCAATTCAAGAACAGTTTGTTTCAAGTTTTGTTGAAAACGAGTTTGATCAAGAAGTGGTAAACGGAAAATCTTGGAAAACTTACAAAACTGAGAATTCTGATTTGGTGGCGGTTTTCTATGAAGAAAACTTGGTCACGTTAATTACTGCAAATAGTTACCCGTTACTTCTGAAAGTATTAGCAACTATTAAGTAAATCGCTTACTTAGTTTCGGTTGGTAATCCGTCATTAAGTTTTTTGGCGGCTGCTTTTAAGTGAGTTTCACAAACAGCTGCAATCTTTTCTCCGACTTCCCAAAGTTTCATTAGTTCGCTCAAAGGGAGCTCGGCATCATCAAGTGCTTCAACTACAACTTCGAGCGCATCTCGGGCATCTTCGTAAGAAAGTTCTTTAATTTGTTTTTCGTTTAGTTCAACGATTTCTGAGATTTCCACGACTATTCCTCAACTTTCTTGGCACCGAATGTACCTGCTTCTACTCGAATATTGAACGATTCACCATTCGATAATGTTTTTCCGTCACGAATCACGTTTCCAGCAGCATCAGTTGCAACGGCGTAACCGCGAGCTAAAACATTGAAAGGTGACAAAGCCGCGAGCCTGGCTTTGTTAGCTTGCAAATCAGATTTCATTTCAGTGAGATGTTTCTTCACCAAAGTCTGGAGTTGTTGTTGGATAAGTTTGATTTCACCTTGCTTAATCTCAACAAGTGCCTTTGGAGATTTAGCGATCAGAGTTTGTTTCGCAAAACTGAGGTGACGGTTTTGTTCTTCGAACCATCTCGTGCGCAAATCTCTAAGCCGTGACGTGTTTCGAGAAACCTGGGCGCTTTCGTCTTCAAGGTCTGGAACGATTTTTCTCGCTGCATCTGTTGGAGTAGAGGCACGAACATCTGCAACATCATCCAAAATTGGGTGATCTGCTTCGTGGCCGATTGCTGAAACGACTGGCTTTGAACACTTTGCAACCGCGCGGGCCAAGCCTTCATCACTCCACGGAAGTAAATCCTCGAACGACCCACCACCGCGCGCAATTACGATTAAATCTACGTCTTCGATGGCTTCAAGTTCAGTCATAGCTTTAATAGCGGCAAGGGGAGTGCCTTGTTGTTGGAGAGCAATCTCTTTTATTTCGAATTGAGTAGCAGGCCACCGACGTCTCGCATTGACTACAACATCTTTGAGCGCGTCGGTGTCTCTACCCGTAATCAATCCAACTTTGCGCGGCAAGAATGGTAGTTTCTTTTTTCGTTCTGGCTTAAACAAACCTTCTGCTTCGAGTGCAGTGCGCAACATCTGAATTCGTACCAGTAAATCACCAACACCCACATTCTGGATTGCGTGCGCACGTAGTTTTAAGTCACCCTTTTTGTTCCACCATTCAACACTTGCGTGCATCACAACGCGGCTGCCATCAGTGAGCGGCGGATTCAGTCCATCGAGAAGAGTCGTGGAAGCGACTACTTGAATTGAGATATCGAGGTCTGGATCTCGAAAAGTTATGTAGGCGAGGTTGCCGTAAACCTGAGATTTAATTACTTGGCCCTCAACCCAAACTTTGCCAAGCCTTGCAACATAGTCGCCAATTGTTTTGCTGACCTGATGCACTTTGAGTGCGGAATCAGGTGTCTGGCCGTTGGCTAATTCGTTGGACACAGGCGTATGCCACCACAGATTCCTGACGATTACCTTCAATGGGCGGCTATACCCCCAACCTTTTACGATGCCCCTGTGGCTAAAAAGGTTTTGTTAGCAGCTCCTCGCGGGTATTGCGCGGGAGTTGACCGAGCGATTGTTACCGTCGAAAAAGCTCTTGAAGTTTATGGCGCACCGGTTTATGTTCGTAAAGAAATTGTGCACAACAAGTTTGTGGTCAATCAGCTAAAAGAGCGCGGTGCAATTTTCGTAGACGAGCTCGATGAAGTTCCAAACGGTTCGACTGTAGTTTTCAGTGCTCATGGTGTTTCACCAGCCGTACACGAAGATGCAGGACGACGAAGTTTGAAGACCATCGATGCAACTTGCCCGTTGGTGACCAAAGTTCATAGTGAAGCAAAAAGATTTGCTGCAGATGGCTACCGGATTGTTTTTATTGGACACGAAGGTCACGAAGAAGTCGAAGGCACAATGGGCGAAGCGCCCGATGCCATGATTTTGGTCGACGGCCCTGAGTCTGCAGATACTGTGGATCTTGGAAATGACGACAAGGTCGTTTGGTTGTCTCAGACCACTTTGTCAGTTGATGAAACAATGGAGACTGTTGCTCGACTTCAAAAGCGACTTCCACAACTGCAATCTCCACCGAGTGATGACATCTGCTACGCCACTCAGAATCGCCAATCAGTAGTACGCAATATTGCTGACAAGTGCGATGTAATGATCGTCGTTGGTAGCGGAAACTCATCTAACTCTGTGCGTTTGGCTGAAGTTGCATTGGAAAACGGCTCGAAAGCAGCTTATCGTGTCGATGGCGCTGACGAACTCAAAGACGAATGGATCAGCGGTGCAGAAACCGTTGGTTTGACCTCTGGTGCATCAGTTCCAGAAGAACTTGTTACTGGTGTTTTAAAGTGGTTGGCAGAGCGCGGATTTGGTGATGTTGAAGAAATTGAAGAGACTAAAGAAACTTTGATTTTTAGTTTGCCTGCTGAACTTCGTCGCGATATTAACGCTACGAAAAAATAATTAGTTAGAAACTCTTGAAGCACGATGTGCTTTGTGGTTTGCAACCAATTTTCGTCGTGCAATAAACCAACAAGCTCCAGTCACGATCAAGATAACCCACATACGTTCGCTCAAACCAAATAAAAG
Organism: Actinomycetota bacterium; assembly: GCA_039795655.1. Classification (GTDB taxonomy): domain Bacteria; phylum Actinomycetota; class Actinomycetes; order S36-B12; family UBA5976; genus JAFMIT01. Next base: position 2,064 of record JBDKLK010000039.1, on the reverse strand, counting down.
ACCCAGTAACTGAGTGATTGCGAAACCTCCGAAACCTTTTCCGCTGGTATTTAAGTGAACCAAAATCGCAATCGCAAAAACAATCGGTGGCGCGGTCCATGCAGCCCAGTAAGACTCGGCAGCCGCACGCAGTGTGATGTAAATTGAAAGCAGAATCCAAACCGTTGTAAATATCCAGTTAGTGGAAGGGAAGAACTTTCCCTCTAGTGCCGCGATCAAGAAAACTGGTGCAGCTAAGAATGCATAAACCTGAGCTGGTGTGAAACCAAAGTCGCTTGGGACTGAACCAGAGCGTTGAGGTGGCATCTGACGAGCCAATCGTCTGCTCGGAGTTACCTCTTTTGCGTCAGGATGATCAGCTCCTGATGCTCGGTAAAGCTTGCCCTCTGGCCGATTGGTCATTGGGCAAGTTTATCTACCGAATTACTGCTCTATTTCGTCAATCGGCTCAACATCGATGATTCCAGAATCTGTTTCAAGAGCATCTGGCATTTTCTGGATTTCTACAGGATTCTTCAATTCTCCGGCGACCGAGATTCCGAGAGTCTCAAGAGCGTTTGATTTACCAAACGCAGTTTTCACAAATTTAGATCTGAATGCGTTGTAATGAGTAACTGCTGTGGTCAAACCGCCACCAAGAGTTTGCAAACTTGCCGCAAGAGCTCGTATGGCTACGAGCAATTTTGTTGCTTCCGTACGTACAAGTTCCGCATTTTCTGCCAAATTGACCTGTTGCCAAATGTATGAAAGCTGAGTGGTCATTCCATAAAAGAGCGTTGGTGTCGTTAAAGATATTTTCATTTGCATACAAGTCTTAAGAAGAGATGGATCAGCTTGTACTGCTGCAGAAAGCATTGACTCGAAAGGAAGCCACATAATTACGTATTTTGGACCTTTAATATGTTCCGAGTAGTTCTTCTTGTTCAGATCTTTTGCATGCTTCAAGACATCGGCAGCATGTTTTTTCAGTAGTTCATCTTTTCTAGTTTGGTCTTGCTCATCCATTGCTTCCCAATATGCCTCAAAAGGAAACTTGGAGTCAATAACTAGGTGATGGTGACCTGGTAATTCAATTGTGAAATCTGGTTTGTATTTCTTGCCATCATCATCTTGAATGTGGTGTTGTGCGATGAAATGCACACCCTCAATTAAGCCTGAATCCTCAAGTAATTGTTGTAGTTGAAGTTCACCCCATTGACCGCGATCTTGCGAACGAGTCAACGCCGTAGAGAGTCTTGATGTCTCAGTAGAAAGCTTGTCATATGACTGACCAATATTCTTAATGCTTGATCTGATGTTCTCTTCTGCTTCCGCCCGAGTTTCATTTGATTTATTTGCAATACGCTGGAGTTCAAGAACCTGTTCTTTGAGTGGTTCAAGGGAAGCGTCAAAAGCAGTTTGCTCATTAACTTTCTTTTGTAGAGAATCGTTTAGCGTTTTCAATGTTTCTACTTGACCTTCTAGGCCAAAAATACGATTTTCATATTGAGTTGTATCTGTTGGGTTGGACTTCTTACCAAAGATGTAACCCGCGATTAAGCCAATTAGTACTGCTGCAATTATTGCGAAATTTTCCATGAGCCCATTGTGGATTGGGAACCTGACTTATCGGACTAGGCTTCGCCGCTATGGCATTAACAATCGGCATCGTCGGCCTTCCAAACGTAGGTAAATCCACACTTTTTAATGCATTGACCAAAAACAATGTGCTTGCAGCCAACTATCCGTTCGCCACTATTGAGCCGAACACTGGCGTAGTAGGTGTGCCAGATAAGCGCCTAGACAAGCTCGCAGAGATCTTCGGTTCCGAAAAGATTTTGCCAGCCACTGTGACTTTCGTAGACATCGCAGGCATTGTTCGAGGTGCTAGCGAAGGTCAAGGCATGGGTAACAAGTTCCTTGCAAACATCCGCGAATCTGACGGTATTTGCCAAGTTATCCGCGCTTTCAAAGATCCAGATGTGGTTCACGTGGACGGCAAAGTTTCGCCAAAAGACGATATCGAAACTATCAATATTGAATTGATGATGGCAGATCTTCAGACTATCGAAAAAGTAATCCCTA